>CAJJNI010000278.1 GCA_905193085.1 uncultured Lachnospiraceae bacterium
AATCACATTCTGTATGTCGATGGTCAAATTCCAAAAGGCTGATATAGTAAGAAACCGTCAGATTCTAATGGCTTTGCTATGTTAAATATTGATAAAATTGAAGCAGCAATTTCATATATTGCAGAAAAGGTGTCTAATCTTTTCAAAGTTAAGCTTATGAAAATGCTTTGGTATGCTGATGTATTGGCATTTATTGAAAATGGTTTTTCAATGACCGGAATGGTATATCGTCACGAGCCAATGGGAGCTCTTCCAATTGGACATTACAGTTTAATGAACTTAGAAAATTTGAATGTTCAGGAGGAAATAAGCTATAATTATGACACAATGCTTCATGTATATCCTACCGCTAATATAGATTATTCAATATTAAATAATAAAGAAAAAAATATTTTGGATAAGGTAATTGTAAAATTTGTTGATTTTAAGGCTAAGGAAATTGTTGATTACATGCATCAGGAAAAAGCATATACTCAGACAAGACCAGGAGAAATTATTCCTTATAGTTTAGCAAAGCAAATCAGCGCCTTTTAATGTGCAATCCCCCATATTGACATATACATCCCCATATAGTATAATAAATCCTATAGAAGAACTAGGTAATTAAAGAGGCGGATGCATTGCATCTGCCATTTTTGTGATAATTAAAGTGGAATAAGGAGTTTGATTATATGTTGACACAATTTTCAAGAACAGAGTTACTGCTTGGAAAAGATGGAATGGACAAGCTTGCAAAGTCAAGGGTAGCCGTATTCGGAGTTGGCGGAGTTGGCGGATATGTATGCGAGGCACTTGTCAGAAGCGGTGTTGGAGCTTTTGATTTAATAGATGATGACAAAGTATGTCTTACAAATTTAAACCGACAGATTATTGCAACAAGAAAAACAGTTGGAAAATACAAAGTTGATGTTATGAAAGAACGAATGCTTGAAATCAATCCTGATGTTGATGTCAGAGTTCATAAATGTTTCTTTTTACCTGAAAATGCCGATGAATTTCCATTTGATGAGTATGATTATATTGTTGATGCAGTAGATACGGTTACTGCCAAGATACATCTTGTCCTTAAGGCAAAAGAGTATGATATTCCGATTATGAGCAGTATGGGTGCGGGAAATAAATTAGATGCAAGCCAGTTTAAGGTTGCAGATATTTACAAAACAAAGGTCTGCCCATTGGCAAAAGTTATGAGAAGAGAGTTGAAGAAGAGAGGAATAAAGAAATTAAAGGTAGTTTATTCAGAAGAAATTCCCACAAGACCTATAGAAGATATGGCAATTAGCTGCAGGACGAACTGTATATGCCCTCCGGGTGCAAAACATAAGTGTACTGAAAGAAGAGATATTCCGGGAAGTGTTGCATTTGTGCCATCAGTTGCAGGACTTATTATTGCGGGCGAAGTTGTAAAAGATTTAATAAAAAAAGCATAGTTTGTTTTTGAAAAATATTTGTGAAAATGACAATGTTTTTTAATAAACACTGATTTAGTGCCGGAATTTGAGGTGTAAATATATGGAAGAAGTAACAAAAGAGCAATTGGAAAAACTTGAAAATCTGCAAAATTATTTAAAAGAGTTAAAATCAGTCGCAGTTGCATTTTCAAGTGGTGTTGATTCAACTTTTTTGCTAAAGGTTGCAAAAGATATGCTTAAAGATAAAGTTATAGCGGTTACAGCGCAGTCATGTTCTTTTCCAAAGCGTGAATTGAATGAAGCGATAGAATTTTGTGATAAAGAAAATATAAAACATTTTATTTGTGAGTCAGAAGAGCTTTCCATAGAAGGATTTGCGCAAAATCCAAAAAACAGATGCTATTTGTGCAAGAAGGAGCTGTTTGAAAAGATTAAAGCTATTGCACAGAAAAATAATATCGAAAATATTGCAGAGGGCTCAAATCTTGATGATAATGGAGATTACAGACCAGGTCTTATTGCAGTGGCGGAACTTGGAATAAAAAGTCCTTTAAGACACTGCAATTTAACAAAGGCTGATATTCGCTCATTATCAAAATATTTTAATCTTCCGACTTGGGAGAAACAGTCTTTTGCATGCCTCTCATCAAGATTTGTTTATGGGGAGACAATTACAAAGGAAAAGCTTTCAATGGTTGATAAGGCAGAGCAGCTGCTTTTAGATATGGGTTTTCATCAGGTAAGAGTGCGTATTCATGGACTTATGGCAAGAATTGAGGTAGAACCATCAGAAATTGAGCTGATTATAAAAGACGACAACCGGCAGAAAATAACTGAAGAATTTAAGAAATATGGTTTTACATACATTACACTTGATTTAAATGGTTACAGGATGGGAAGTATGAATGAAACACTCGACATTTAATATAAAACTTATAAAAAAAGTATTTATAAAATCTCTGCCAATAATGTGCAGCTATATTTTTATCGGAACTGCATATGGAATGATGATGCAGAATGCCGGGTATAAATGAATATAGTATATACATTGAGTGCAGTTGCTCTTTCTGCTGTAATAACATTTGTTCTGAGGGCATTTCCATTTATTGTGTTTAATGACAAAAAGAAAATGCCTTAGTTTATAGTTAAGCTTGGAGCGGTACTGTCATCAGCAATAATGTCAGTGCTTGTAGTGTACTGCCTTAAAAGTTTTAAATCCGATTTTTCAGGAACAGGAATACAGGGGATAATTGCGGCAGTCATTGTTGGTGTGAGTTATAAATTAAATCACAATACATTTTTAAGTATTCTTTTAGGGACTGTTGTTTATATGATTTTGATAAGAATTGGCAGTTTATAGAACAGAACAACCAGCAGGCAGTAAAGTTTTTGTTTTTTTGAATGTAATATCAATTTTGTAAAAATAGAATAAAAACTGTTATACGGTACAATCATTTGTGGTTGTACCGTTTTTTTGCGCAAGAAACACATTTCAAGAAATTAAACATAATATGTCTTTATAATACGAACAAAATTGTTCAATATACTAAATTTGCTAATTT
>CAJJNI010000279.1 GCA_905193085.1 uncultured Lachnospiraceae bacterium
GTTTTTATAAAATTTTTGCCTGATTATATGCAAAAAAGGATAAAAAAATGTTTTTTGAAAATTAAATCACCTCAAACTATAAATATTTATAAAGAATAAAAAAATATATAGAAATTAAAGTTACATAAAATAGTGAATATTTTTAAAGTTTTAGATGAAATTGCGGTGTAATTAATGTATAATGTATAATGATTATGTCTGTATCTTTTTACAGATAGCTATGAATAAATTGAAACGCCATATATATTTGTGGCGGGAAGGGAGCAGGCAAAAATGGAAAATCATGATTTTTTTGCTGACATAGCGATGACACAGCACCCGATAGGGAATGAGGATAAAGAAAATCCTCCAAGAGAGGCTGTAAATAAGTGGTTTAATGAAAGCGAGGAAGTATTTCCATATGGCAGTATCCGTACTCCTGATGAATATACACAGGAAGAAAGATACGGTAAATTTTTAAAGGATTTAGAATATCAGAGAAAAAAATATGAGCCTTTTATGCAGAACTATACTCCTGAAATAAGACGGGCAGAGGTTTTGGAATTAAAAGATTTTGAATTTAGATATGCTCAGGATAAAGAGATTTTTTCACAGATAAATGATGAAGGAACAGACTGGGAAAAAGTTACTGTTCCTGATTACAGAGGTCCTGAAGGAAAATGGAAGGGCTATTATAAAACGAATTTTAAGCTTGATGGCGATATATCAGAGAATGAGAGAATAATTATAAACTGCCAGTCAGTTGACTATAAAGCTCTTATTTATGTTAATGGTAATTTTGTTGGTGAGCATGAAGGTTTTTTTGCACCGTTTGAATTTGATATAACTGATTATGTCCAGAGTGAAAATGAGCTTGTTGTAGAGGTACATAATGATTTGACTACAAAAGGTGATGATGGACCGATTCGTGATGGAGATAAGATTTATGCGGCGACAGGTCCTGGGTGGAATGACCCTTACACAGGCTGGCATCATTGTCCGGCAGGTGCAGGAATTATAGGAAAGGTTACAATTGAAAAGCGTAATGAAATATACATCGATGACATTTTTGTAAGACCTGATATTGATGAGGGTGCTGTAGAGCTTCGTCTTGGAGTTATGAATTATAATCCTGATTTTCCGGAAGAATTCGAGTTTAATCTCCTTATCTGTCCGAAAAATTTTAAAGATGGAGATAATGTTGAATTTAACGCAGAGATGAAGGTAATCGGAGCAGGTAAGAATGAATATCGTTATCATGTTCCAATGAAAGAATTTAAATTATGGGATTTGGATACCCCTTATCTTTACTCAGCAGTATGTACAATAAAAAAAGATGGAAAAGTTGTAACACAGAATGCAAAGCATTTTGGTATGAGAAAATTTGTCAGTGATGAGACAACAACACCAAAGGGTAAATTTTTCTTTAATAATAAACCATTTATTATGCGTGGAGCTAATGAGATGGGACATTTGCAGCAGTGTGTTATGAATGGTGATTTTAATCAGCTTATAGATGACATACTTATTGCAAAAATATGCCATATGAATTATTATCGTCTGACACAGAGACCTGTTCAGGAAGAAATTTATGATTATATGGACATGCTCGGCATGATGACACAGTCAGATTTACCGCTATTTAGTACACTTAGAAGAAATCAGGCTATGGAGGCAGTTAAACAGGCAGGAGAGATGGAGCATCTGCTTCGTTCCCATCCAAGTGTTGTTTTAGTCACATTTATAAATGAGCCTGTATGTATAAGACCTAACAAAGACCCGAACAGTAAATATTCCAGGAGATATGCATTAAAAGGGCACAGACATTTATACAGAGATGAATTAGAAGCATTTTTTGAAGCGGCAAGAAAGATGATTTATATAGAAAATCCTGACAGGGTTATTAAGAATGTTGAAGGTGATTATGACCCGCCTACAGCAAATGGAATGCCTGATTTTCATACATATACAATGTGGTATTCTAATCATCCGATTCCTGTTGCAAGACTTGCAAAAGGTTATATTCCACCTGTAAAACCAGGCTGGATGATTGGCTGTGGCGAGTATGGTGCAGAAGGGCTTGATAATGTAGAGCTTATGAAGAAGACATACCCGGAAGAGTGGCTTAAATTAAATGAAAAAGGTGAATGGTATCCAACAGAGATTGTAAGAGCGCAGACAAATGCAATGCATGGAGACTGGTACAAAGAGCAGAACAGCATGCAGGATTGGGTAAGAGAAAGCCAGATTCATCAGGCTGATGCTACAAGAATCATGACAGATGCATTCAGAAGAAGAAGCGATTATATCGGACATACTGCGATTCATTTACTTATTGATGCATGGCCGGCAGGCTGGATGAAGACACTGGTAAGCTGTGACCGTATACCAAAGCTTGCTTATTATGCATACGAAGATTCGCTTACACCATACAGACTGAATTTATACTGTGACCGCTCATATGTATATGCAAAAGAAACTATACCTGTAGAAGTATGGCTTCTTAATGATACACAGGAAGACAGAAGCGGCAAGGTTGTTGCAAGTATATCTGTAGATGGCAAAGTGTGCAATTCTTACAGTATGGAAGTATCAGTTGATGCAGCTTATTCTGTATGCAGTGGAAAAATTCCTGTAGTCATTCCAAATGTGGATAAAAAGAGCACAGTATCAGTTGATGCAGTTCTTTATGATGAAGAAGGCAAGGCTGTTTATGCAGAAAAATATAAATTTACAGCTTATCCTAATAAAGAAGCTAAAGATATTAAAGTTGCTTCAATTGGTGCAAGAGCGCAGAAAATTGCTGTTTTATATGGTTATGAACAGTCAGATGTCAAAGATGCCGATACAGTTATTGTTTCTACAATAGAAGAAAATAAAGAAACAGTTGAAAATTTATTATCAGAAGGCAGAAATGTAGTAGTTATCACTCCTGATGTTGAGCAGGTTTCATTTGATATAGATGATTT
>CAJJNI010000280.1 GCA_905193085.1 uncultured Lachnospiraceae bacterium
CTTGTATATAATAATACATAATTTTACTTTTGTCAACAACTTTTTTTATTTTTTTCACCTTTTTTAGATGCCAGTGTGAAAGCCTTCAGAATATGCCCTGATATAAGCATCAAAGCCGGGTGTTTCTCCGCCCAACAGTTTATTGCAAAGAGAAGAACCTTCTTGTGTATTTTTACATGGGAAGGTTCTTCTCTTTCATAATGATATAAAATCAGGGCAAATCATAAATTCTAATGCTCTATGTATCGTTTCCCCCGATATCCCCACAACACTGCCGCAATGCCAATTACCATTATAATAATTTCCACACTGTAAAACAATGTTTCTGATACATTAAGACAGTTAAGTACAATGCTTGCTATGGCAGATACAATAAGATATACTGCCGCAATCACTACGATAGCAAGATTCTGCATGATATTCTGTCTGCTGTCCAATCGTGCTGCTATACCAAATAAACTGAACAGTACCGCTGGAATCAGAATAAAGAGCCATGTTACAAGGAATCTTCCCGTAATTTCTGCAAGTTTTGCGGATATCAGAAATGCACCCACAAAAATAATAATATGTATTGCTATTGTAAGTCCTATATTTACCTTCTTTTCTTCTATTACATTTTTCTGCATATGTCTTTCTCCTATAATTTCTGTCCACATTCCTGACAGAACTTCGCACCCGGTGTAATTTCACTTCCACATCCCGGACAGCATAATGGCTGTGCCGCACCACATTCAAAGCAAAACTTTGCATTTGCTGGCAAAACTGCACCACAACTGCATGTTCTGGTACGATTTTCGCCGGACTGCTGTTCTTTTCCCGCAGCTGCTTCCTGTAGCTGTGCTGCCAGCTGCATTTGCGGCGGAACTGCTGCTGCGATTCCAGTCATATTCTGAGTGGTATTCATGGCATTTTCTACCATGCTTCCAACACTGCTGCCAATACTTCCGCCAATTCCAGCCATCATTCCCATACCAATTCCCATATTGGTAAACTGACCGACATTTTCATTCTGTGCCACTTTTTCTGCCACGTCAAAGCTGCGTTCTTCCTGATAGGTATATCCTTCTATTTTACGTTTCTCTGCTATTGACTGTGCTTCCATTATACGTTTCTGGGCATCTGTCTGCATCTGAATCATATCTAACTGCTGCTGGGTCTGTGCAGCAAATACATCTGTATACCGCTGCTGTTGAACCTGTTTTAATCGTCTGTAACCTTCATCTTCTTCCGGTCTTACTACTGTAGAAATAAAAAATTGTTTTAATTCAATACCATATTCGTCAAAATCAACAACAAGCTTTTCTTTAATGGCATCTGACAGGATATCTAACTGACTGTCTATCTCAAAAATATTAAGTTTACGCTCTTTTATTGTCCTTGCCAGATAGGATTTTACCCTGGTCATCAGCAATGCCCGAAAATATTTGGTAAGCCCTTCCGGTGTCAGCGCGGTTTCTGTTCCTACCAGCCGTATCAGAAATGAAGCGGTGTCTTTGATCTTCAGGCTCATCTCACCACTTGCGCCTATTTCCATAGGGAAGTTATATGTTGGCTCTATGAATTGCACTTTATGATCTGTTCCCCATTTAAGTGCCATATTCTCCACTTTATTTACAAAGTAAACTTCGCAATGGAATGTGCTTTCTCCCCCTGTCGGAAGATTCATGATACGTCTTAAAACAGGTATGTTTTCCGTTTTTAAAACATATCTTCCTGCCGGGAACACATCTGCCACCTGTCCATTTTTAAAAAATACTGCTTCCTGTGATTCATGTACTATCAGTGTGGATGCTGTATTAAAATCCTCTGCCGGATGTTTCCACACAAGCAGATTATTATCCTGTTCGCATTTTATTACATCTAATATTTTCATATGCTATCTACTTTTGCCTCCTTAATATATTCATTTTTTATTACATCCGGGCAATTAATTGCTCTTTCATTTCTGTAAGAGGTCTTAATACCACCAGATTTTCCTTTCCTATTAATGGTTCATAAGTTTCCTTAATTTCAGATATAATCCGTGCCTGGGTTGGTAAAATAACTTCTTTCTCGTATACCTGATATTCCTTATATGCACTTTTTCCTTTTATTAATTTGATTCGGCAAAGACTAAAATAGATGGTCAACACTATTCCAGATACTAATATAATATATTTTGAAAATGTCAGTTTTTCTATCAAAAGTCCCAACTGTTTTGAAAATTCACTTAACGTATGCCAATTATTGTATCCAACATTAATAGCATAATCATCCGACACCTGTTTTAATTCCTCCAGACCGGTATTTGCTACTGATTCATATTTCATGTCATATTTATAAATCATTTCTCCTTCAACATATAAAATAGTTACAAATATAAGCAATGTTACGATTATTCTGCCCACTTTTGTTCCAGCCCTATATGTCATAACACAATTACCAATAAATAATACAATGCCTGCAATAATAAATATCAAAATCATACTTTCCACTCGTTGTATCTGATTTTCTACCGGATTTAATTTTTCACCTACTTCTTGTCCAACTTCGCCAATTACACGCATTGGAGACTTATTACTAATATAAGAAACTTTATATGCTTCTTCACACTCGGTATATGCATCTTCATATTTTTGCCACAATATTTTCCGTTCACTAATCTGAACTACCAACACTATGCCAATAACAACTGTAACTATACTTACTATCAATTGCAATGTAACTTTAGCTTTTTTTAATCTGGAATATTGAGCATTATTCTTCAACATTGTTAGATATCGATTCAATTTCTGTGCATGATTTTCTTTAAACTGAGCATATACATATTCTGTTCCATCTCCTACTTTTCCTTCGTATTCTTCCAGATTTCTTTCAAACTCTATTTGTTTTTTTCTTGCACTTTCATCCATTTCTTTTCT
>CAJJNI010000281.1 GCA_905193085.1 uncultured Lachnospiraceae bacterium
GTTATAATACTTATTTCATTACACCAAACGGTTTAGATGCAACTGTAACTTTAGATGATAAATCAACTGATTTTCATCACACAACAGCGTATGAACTTGCAAAAATAATGAACTATTGTATCAGTTTATCTGATAAGAAAGATGAGTTTCTTGAAATAACAAGGGCAGCATCACACAGTTTCAATGATATTAACAATACGAGAAGCCATACAGTATCTAATCATAATGCGGCATTAACTTCTATTGAAGGAGCAATTTCCGGAAAAACAGGTTTTACAAATGATGCCGGTTACTGTTATGTCGGGGCATTTGAAAGTGGAAAGAGCCGCTTTATAATAGCACTTCTTGCCTGTGGCTGGCCTGACAATAAGGGTTATAAATGGATTGACTGCAAAACACTTCTTAAATATGCAGAAAAAACCTTTTCTTATAAAATGAAAAATGTAAAAGATTATGAAATACAGATTCCGTCAATAGATGTTATGGTTTGTGATAATATATCTAAGGAGAGAAGAAAAGCCGAAGTAACTTTAAGTGACGAAGATAATTTTAAGGTACTTCAAAGTGAGAGTGACAGCGAATCCGTTACATTTATGCTGCCAAAAGCACTTGAAGCACCGACAGATAAAAATACACCGATAGGTGTAATGTTTTATAAAATTAATAATACAATAATTAAATCAGCACCAGTATATTTAAAAGAGAATATACCAGACAACAATTATACTTCATATTTTAAACATTTTGCAGAATTAATAATGAACATGGCTGTTTAAATAAACTGATTTAATTTTGTATCGTAGTAATAGTCTATTTTTGAAAGCTTGTTTTCTATTTCATTTTTTGATAGCTCAAGTTCATTGCATAGCATATCTAAATCAGGATAAAAATCACGCAATTTTGTGTTGATAAAACTTAAAAGTATTACTGGGTCTGTTGGTAAACTCATTATAAAAGCACTCCATTTCATGTCATTTTTTTCATCGCTTCATTATATACCAAATAAATTGTACAGTCAATTTATTTGATGTTATTATTGAAAAATAAACATGGTATATGATATAATTAAAATTGTATATGTAGTTGTGATGTTTGGGAATGCGAAGGTGATAGTATGGAAAGTACAAAAATTGGAAATA
Source organism: uncultured Lachnospiraceae bacterium (assembly GCA_905193085.1). Taxonomy (GTDB): domain Bacteria; phylum Bacillota; class Clostridia; order Lachnospirales; family Lachnospiraceae; genus CAJJNI01. The sequence continues at coordinate 1,140 of CAJJNI010000281.1, forward strand.
TTACTGCGACTGGAAATAAAGCAATTGATAAGACCGGACTTGATAATATATTATTTGAGGAATTTGATGATATTTTAAGTAAAAAGCATATATTTTTATGTAATATGCTGACCGGTGTATCAAGATGGTCAAAAGGTGCAGTTGAATACTTTGGTCTGCCGGGAGAATATATGGAAAAAGCAGGGCTTATATGGTCTGAATATATACATCCTGACGACAGGGAAGTTTATTTAAAAGAAGTCGATGATGTTTTTACGGGCAGAAAAAATGAACATAAAATAGACTATCGTGCTAAAAATGCTAATGGTGAATATATTATATGCAGTTGTCATGGCAGGGTAGTTAAAGATACACATACAGGAATAAAATTTTTCCTTGGAACAATAGAAAATCATGCTATTATTGACAGGGTTGATGCCACAACTAATTTATATAATATATATGAATTTTCAAACAAAATGGAATATTATAAAAAAAATAAAATTGATATTTCAGTTCTTGAAATCGGAATTAATAATTTTTCAAATATAAATGATGTGTACGGATATTTGTTTGGAAACAGAGTTTTAAGAGAATTTGCATCGCTTATATATAGTGTCGTAAGAGAAGCAGGTGGTATGATTTTCAGAATGAACGGAGTAAAGTTTGCATGCTGCTTTACAGGCAATGCGGATGAAATAATAAAAGAACTTTACGATATATTACGCAAAATAGCACATCACAGGATTATAATAGACGGAACGAGAATTTCAGTGACGATTTCAGGCGGTGCGTCATATTTTGAACAGATTCACGATGAAAACACTGTCTTAAACAGTGTTGAATATGCGCTTTATCAGTCCAAACATAAAAAACACGGACAGCTTGTAATATACGAAGATAAAAATTACCGTGATAATTATAAGACCCTTGAATGTCTTGAAACAATAAAGGATAGTGTAATGAATGGATTTGAGGGGGTTTATCTTTGTTATCAGCCGATTATCAGTTCTGATGATGAGAGACTGATAGGTGCTGAAGCACTTTTAAGATGGCATAAAGAGCCAATTGGAGAGGTTCCGCCCGGAGTATTTGTTCCGTGGCTTGAAAATGACCCCTGTTTCTTTGAACTTGGTAACTGGATTTTAAGAACAGCAATGCTTGAAGCAAAATCAATTCTTGTGCAGTATCCTGATTTTGTATTAAATATCAATCTTGCATATCCGCAGTTATCAAATTCTGAGTTTATGACATGTTTAAAAGAGATTATAGATGAAACCGGTTTTCCCCCGCAGAATCTTTGCCTGGAATTAACAGAACGATGCAGACAGCTTGGGACAAAAGAGCTGCAGGTTGTAGTTGAAAGATTAAAATCAATGGGTATTAAAGTTGCATTAGATGATTTTGGTACGGGATTCTCATCACTGAATTTATTATGTACGATACCTATCGATACTTTAAAAATAGACAGGCTGTTTATTCTTGACATACAGGAGAGCCGGGCAAATCAGGCTGTAGTAGAAGCTATTTCCGAATGTGCAAGAAAGCTCAATATACATATATGTACAGAGGGAGTTGAAAACCGTGAAATGATTGTTTTCTTAAAGCGTTATCCTGTGTACAGCTATCAGGGATATTACTATTCAAAACCTATACCTATTAATAATTTTAAAAATAAATATAAAGTCAGCTAGTGTACTGTATCACTGACTTTCAGCTAAATAACGCAGGATAAATTTTCGT
>CAJJNI010000282.1 GCA_905193085.1 uncultured Lachnospiraceae bacterium
ACATAAGCTTACCGTCTGAAAATGTGCACAAAATAGTATCTCCAAAATGATAATGTCCCGCCTCAAAACATATAAGCCCATTTTTTGGTACATATGAAAAATCATAAATTTCTTCAACCTGATATGTATCATTAGTACCCTTAATTTCTATAGTTGTAAGAGGTTCTAAAATTGTGTATACCTCATTATTGCGATATCCTAAAACTGCGACAATACCGCCATATTTACGCTTAACTACAACTTCCGGTATTTCATCATCATCTAAATATATACTTTCATAAACATACTCATTTATATCTTTATTGGGGTTTATTTCCAGATTACCATTTATATATTTTTCATATGCCATATATGGCTGCAACAATTTACTGTCACTTAATTTTTCTGAATTTGAAATAATATCTGCTGCATTTGAAGTTTTGTTTTCAATATTATCTTCGCTGCTGCTTTCATTTTTTGTTTTACTGCTGCTCTCGTTTTTCTGTTTACTTCCGCTGTCATCTGATGACTGTGAACAGCCGCCAGATACAACAGCCGCCGCAAGAAGTGCTGCCAGTGTTATCTTTGTGATTTTTCTCTTTTTCATACTATTATTCCTCTCTGTATAATTCATCATAATTGGAGACTTTTGACCATGACATCATTTTTATTTTTCAGGTAATCTTATTTAAGTTTGTCAATAACATCTCCATATGGCATATTGTTAGTCTGCGCTAACTTTTTAACATCTTCATACTCTGGTTTTCTCCTGATTACGCCAAACCCTTCTGCCTGCTTGTAATGCACCACCCCAAGCTCAGTCTCTTCTGTAACTACGGTTCTTTTAAGTATGCTTCTTTCACACTCATACATGCGCACTCCAAGCGTTGTTGTATTTTCAAACATAAGCCTGGTGAATTTATCCTTCTGGTTTATATCACACAGACATGTAATCATAGTTCCAGGCCGGCATTTTTTCATGCCGATTGGTGTTGTAAATACATCATAAGCTCCATTTTCAATCAATACTTCCATTGCATAACCGATTGCCTCTGCTGTCATATCGTCAATATTACATGCAAGCTCAAGTATTGTATCTGAAAATTCAGCAGATGTTGTATTTGATGTATCATATTCTTCATCTATAGAATTTTTCAAATCACAAATTTTACCTGAAAATGCACGGACACAGTTTGCCTGTTCAAAATCTTTTTTGCCCATTCCATAACCGATTTTTTCTATCTGCAGCTTCGGCATTTCCATAAATTCATCTGTAAAATATTTAAGAATTGCAGCTCCCGTAGGTGTACATAGTTCACTTTGAATTTTTCCTGAATAAATTGGAACACCTTTTAAAATCAAGGCTGTTGCCGGTGCCGGAACAGGCAGTATTCCATGTGCACAATGCACCGTTCCGCTTCCTGTATTGATTGGTGATGTTATAACTTTATCCGGTGCTATCTCATCAAAAAGCATGCATGAACCAACAACATCTGCAATTGCATCAAGCGTCCCAACTTCATGAAAATGAATGTCTGTCACTGCTCTTGCATGCACTTTACTTTCTGCATCTGCAATAATGGCATAAATATTTTTTGCATCAGTTTTAATTTTATCTGAAACATTTAATGAATCTATTATATTATTTATGTCAGACAGTCCGGCATGGTGGTGCTCATGGCTGTGTTCATGATGGCTGTGCTCCCTGTAAATCTCATCTTCTTGAACACCATGAACACTTACCTTTATATAACGGCCTGTTATTCCGCATTTAACAGACTGCATTAAATCAAAATGCACTCCGGGAATATTAAGCATATTAAGTTCTTGTATAAATTTTTCCGGCTCATCGAGTAAATCTAACATGGCTGACATAAGCATATCGCCTGCGGCACCCATGTTACACTCAAAAAATATTACCTTCATACTATTACTCCCATAATCTTTGTTTTATCAGCGGTGTTAATTTTAACATACTAAAATAAAATATTCAACCGTCTTATCTGCCTGATATTCGTTAATTTACCGCAATTTTCAAACTTCATTTATTTCATTTCAAACCGGTATGGTTTATCATGGACGCAAGATAACCTGCACCAAACCCATTATCTATATTTACAACTGATACTCCACTCGCACATGAATTTAACATAGATAAAAGTGCGGCAACTCCTCCAAAAGAAGCTCCATATCCTACACTTGTAGGAACTGCAATTACAGGAACAGCTACAAGACCACCTATTACGCTTGCTAAAGCTCCTTCCATTCCTGCCACAGCAATTACAACCTGTGCCTCCATAAGCTCCTTTGAATGTGATAAAAGCCTGTGAAGTCCTGCTACACCGACATCATATAATCTCACAACTTCATTTCCAAGAAATTCTGCTGTAAGTGCCGCTTCTTCGGCAACTGGTATATCGCTTGTTCCACCTGTTGCAACAACAATTTTACCAGGCCCGTCACAGGCCGGAATATCACCCACAATTCCTATGCGGCTCATATTATCATATTTTAGCTGCATTCTCTCTTTAAAATACAGGGCCGCCTCACTGTTCATTTTCGTTATCAGAACATTCTTCTGCCCTTTTTGCACAAACCTTTCTGCAATTTCATATATCTGCTCTTTTGTTTTTCCCTCCCCATAAATTACTTCTGCATACCCCTGTCTTAATTCCCTCTGATAATCTAATTTTGCAAATCCCAAATCTTCATACATGTCCATTTTCAACAGTTTATCTGCCTCATCTACAGATAATTCACCAGATGATACTTTATTTAAAATCTCTCTTAACTCTTTATCTTTCAAAAATTTCACTCCAATTCTAATCGGATTTATTCATTATAATGATGCCTGCGGGGCGAGTCCC
>CAJJNI010000283.1 GCA_905193085.1 uncultured Lachnospiraceae bacterium
TATGAAGCACCTTTGAGTCTTCTCCGTCGAACATCCTGTAAACCGTATATCCGTGTGCGATTGAAGCCGGAGCAGATGAGATACATTTATATGGCGCAACAGGAACAAGATTAGACCATGTACTTGGAAATATCCAGTCTCTTAGAATAGCAAGCAACAAAAATATAAAAGCATATATTATTGATACACATAATAAAATTCATTATGTAAACCAAAGGGAAACAATAAAAAAGAATGAACAGTATGGAAAATATATTTCATTTGTTCCAATGACAGCAAAAGTAAAAGGTGTTACTCTTAGAGGGTTTAAATATCCTCTTGAAAATGGTGTTCTTGTCAATGATAAGAGCCTTGCAATAAGTAATCAGATAGAAAGTGAAGAAGCTGTCGTAAGTTATGAAGAAGGTGTGCTCCTTATGATTGAGTCAAAGGACTGAAAATATCAAAAGAAGTTTATTGCTATGATGCAAATATAGCAGGTGTTTCGTATGATTGGTAATATAAATGATGTCAGATTTTAGGAGAGATTTATTTATGAAAAGAGAACATAAGATAAAGAAATTAATAAATAAGAAAATTATAGCTGCATTTATCTGCGCAGCTATGGTCGTAAGCCCATATTCATCATCAGTACTATATGCTGAAAACGAAACAGGTGGAATTTGCGAAGAACCTGCAGTATCAAACAGAGAAAGTCAAAATTATCTGTATGATGCGTACGGACATGTAATAAATTCATATTTGTGTAATACTTCTGATGGAAATCTGATGCGTCTTCAATACATATCAGATGGTAATTATATCAGTGTATCATATTATGATGATAATTATGAATTGAAAGGCACTAAAGAAGTCTCTGTTGAACTTCCACTGTTTGGTGGATTTTATGAGAGTGAAGATGCTTACTTTGTAGTGAGTGGCATGAAGAATGAAGAAGAGTCTGACGATGCTGAGGTATATCGTATTACAAAATACGATAAACAATGGAACAGAATTTCTTCATGCAGTCTTTATGGTGCAAACACTTACATTCCATTTGAGGCCGGCAGTTTGAGAATGACAGATGATGGAAAATATTTATTTATAAGAACCTGCCATACAATGTATGCCAGCGATGACAATCTTCATCATCAGGCAAATGTTACTATTGAAGTTGATATGGAAAATATGCAGATTACAGATTCATTCACAGGTGTTGCAAATTTAAATTGGGGTTATGTAAGTCATTCATTTAATCAGTTTATTAAGGTAGAGAACGGAAACATTGTTGCAGTAGACCACGGTGATGCTTATCCAAGAGCTATTTGTCTGATTAAATACAATACAGATGCATCAGAAGGTAAGTTTCTTCCTGAGTGGCCTGATGTATGCGAAATATATAATATTGTAGAATTTGAAGGAAAAATTGGAGCTAATTACACAGGTGCGGAAGTAGGAGGTTTTGAAATTTCTGACAGCAGTTATCTCGTTGCATATGCTAATACATATGATTTTAATAATGAAGGTAATAAAAATATTTTTATAGGTGCTGTTTCAAAAGAAACAGGTGAAATACAGAATCATCAGTTGACCTCATATTCATCCTCAGATGACAGTGTAGTAACTGCTCCTCAGTTTGTATCATTGAATAATGGGAAATACCTTGTGTTGTGGACTGTAAACAATGTTATTTATTATGCCCAGATTGATAAAGACGGTAATCAGGTTGGAGAAACCATGCATATGGAAGGAAATTTAAGTGATTGTGTTCCAATTATCAGGGATAATAAGCTTGTATGGTATGTAACTACAAAAGGCAGTATTACATTTTATGAAATTTCATGCGATAATCCTGAAAATAATAGCTGTGTGAAAAATGTAAGTTTACATAAGTATGTGAATCAGGGTGTAGCGGACGGTTATCAGACACGAAAATGCAGCAAATGTGGAAAAGAAGAGAAAATAGCAATCATTACAGACTTTCAGTTGTACTGGAATCTTACAGGACTGAATGATACGTTTAACTATACACAGCCTGAGCATATTGAAGTTGGACAGACTTTATACTACAGAGTGTTAGACTATACGGATACCGATACATCTTATGAAGACAGAAACAAAGAGATGATTTTAGAAGCATCAGATGACAGCGTAGAAACAGAGGATATCAATGGAATATATGGAAGAATAACTTGCAATAAAGCCGGTAAATACAACATTACAATATATCCGAAATACAATCCGGAATGTAAAGTTACCATATCAGTTATTGTAGGTGATTATAAAGGTGATGATACATCAGGAGATAAAGGCGATAATTCCAAAGGTGATGATACATCAGGAGGTAAAGGCGATAATTCCAAAGGTGATAATCCGTCAGGAGAAATTTTATTTGGTGATATAACTCAGGACGGAAAAGTAGATTTAAGTGATGCACTTTATGCACTTAATGCTGCTCTTGGAATTACGGATATTACTCCGACACAGGAAAAAATTGCAGATGTTGACGGTACAGGCGGATTAACATTAAATGATGTGCAATTGATTTTAAAAAGAGCATTGCAGATTATTTCCGTATTCCCGGTAGAAGAATAAAATAAATGACGAGTTAAATTAATAGCTTTTACGAAATATGTAGGGCTATATTTAACTCGTTTTTTTGTGCAGTAAATTTGTAAAAAGATTAATTCCCTAAGCTAAAAATAATATTTTTTAAATATTTTGCAACTTTTTAATATTTTTGTTGTCTGTATTTATATAGAAGCAGGTGTATAGGTGGGATTAAAAAATAGTTTTAAGTGTAAATAACTATGAGAAAGAAGTTAATTGTTGTTTATGACATTATAAG
>CAJJNI010000284.1 GCA_905193085.1 uncultured Lachnospiraceae bacterium
CATTGTTGGATTGGATGATGCTCATGTATTCTTCTTTTTCTGCCGGATCTCCAGAATATACCATCAGTTCGGAGAAGCCGACGATCGCGTTCAGAGGCGTACGTATTTCGTGACTCATATTGGCAAGGAAAGCCGATTTCAGACGGTCGGAAAGTTCGGCTTTGTCTTTCAGTTCCTTTAGTTGCTGTGCCATTTTCTCCCATTTCGTATTGTTGACTTTAATACCGGTGTAGCGAATTACATTGCCTTTCTTGTCTCTTTCCACTGGTATGCCGGTAACAATGAGAGTCTGCCATTCTTTGTCCCATTTAGTTTTGGATCGGAATTTGAAGTTGAGATCCTTAGTTGTTCCTCCAATCATATAATTAATATGGTTGCGGACCAGCTCGATGTCTTCCGGGTGGGTGACATGCAGATAGTCTTCAGGTGTGATTACATTTTCAGAATGGAAGTCATTCACGGGGTCATTAAATGCTTTGAATTGTTTGCTTTTTACTTCAAAATCCCAGTAAGACATGCCTACAGTTTTGAAGGTGAGCTGCATCTTGTAGTTTCTTTCTTCAAGTTCCTCATTCAGTTGATGAAGTTTGGAGATATTTTGTCTGAATCCGGTATATCGTACGTTGTTGCCATATTCGTCTTTCTCGAATGGAACACCTATGATATTACAATATTGCCAGGATTCATCATACTTCGTTTGCATACGACAAGTGAAGTTAATGGTGAGTTCCTTGCCTGATAGCATAGACTGTATGGCGTCATAGGATGAAGAACGGTCTTCAGGATGAATAACATCCATGTATCGTTGGATGCTCACCAGTTTATCACTGGCATAATCATTGATCGGGTCATTATAGGCTTCGAACTCTTGAGTCCGTACATCGAAATCCCAATGAATGATATTGCTGACTTTCATGGCCAGTTCACGCTTGGCGATTAATTCCTGCGTCTTCTTTACCATTTGCATCCTTTCCGTTATATCCAGTTGGGTTCCTATAATCAGCAATTTCCCAAAATGTTCGAAAGATAACCGCATCATGCTTTCATAATAGCGGTATTGCTTTTCTTCTTCATTATAGAAACGTAAGGTGATGTTTCCTTGCAGAATTTCTTTGTTGGTCAGTTGTGATAAAAGTTGTATTAAAGGTTCATGATCTTGTGGATGCAGTATATTTAGAATCTGATCTAATGTCGTGTTTTTTTTAGCTACAGGATCTCCATGTAATGGATTGAATGTTTTCTTATACACGTCATATACCCAAGATGACATAGAGGCCGCTTCCATTGCCATTTCCAGATTCTTTTTGCTTTCATCCGTACGGAATTCAGCTTCTTTTATGGCAGTCACATCGTTGGAAAGCAATATATGCCCGATGATTTCTCCCTCCTTGCTTCGCAGGGGAACGACCTTTGCTTCATAAATGATCGTGTTCTTATTTTGGGTAGAGAAGTATGCGTTGTCTTTTATCCGGTCAAAGTCGTATTCGAATTCCAGAACAATATCTTCGCCTCTCTGAATGCGATTTTTGAGAGTTTCGTCCACATAAGGACTATTAAAAAGATTGACGATATTAACCACAGTCGTTTTATCAGTGACTCCATACATCTGCAATGCATGTTCATTGATACTGCGCAAGATACCATTTGTATCATAGATCTCAATACTCATTGGCAGACAAGCATAGATACTTTCTGCAAACAGAAGTTGATCTTTTGTTAAAGGGAATGTTTCTGGTGCTGAAGATGACATTACATTTTGGGTAGGTTCTGTTTCACTTGGGTTCATTTGTCCTTTGTTTTTGTCTATGTATGATGCTCTGATTTGTTTGCTATTGATTAATTTATACAACTTCTTGATTGCTGCAAGAAGCTATATGCTCACAAACATACAATAAAAATATGGAATAAAGAAATTAACACTAATAAAAGTGAATGACAACTTTGCATTTGATTAATGCCAGGAAAGCATGAAAGGCATCTTTTCACTCTCAAGAAATCTATATTATATAAGGTGAAATACTAAAAGTGCTTGTCCGGGTCTGCATATTCTCGTTTTTATCTTTATCTTTGTAGGAAAATATAAAAATATGGCACAACATACTTATGATGAAGAATCGGTCCAGGAGCTGTTGGGCTGGGCGAAGAAGATGATTGAAACAAAGAATTACCCGACAGAAAAGTATCAGGTTAATGCGTGTACTTCAATCATTGATGGTAAACTTTATCTGGAGTCTTTAATTTCGATGATTTCCAAAAACTGGGAAAATCCGACTTTTCATCCTACTATTGAACAACTGTGGGAATATAGAGAAAAGTGGGAAGGTCAAAAGGAGTAATGTAAGTTTCAGATTTCCTCAGAAAATACATAATGCACTCTGAAGCGATGTGCCCGGAGTGCATTATGCATTTTTATTAATGGATGTAAGTCTGATCTTTCGCGTCGGAGATTAAAACGGCAACCATTTTCTTTTTTTCTTCTGACTGGTATTTTCTTCTCTTTGCTGGCTGTATATATCGGCAAATGTCTTTTTCTCTTTTATCATTTCATAGATAATTCCCCAGTCGGGAATACCGCCGACATTCCGGTCGTCTATAAACAGATCGGCTTTCAGTTTTCGGGAAAAGCCCTGATGATCTCTTTCTTCTTCCGGATAGTCTTTATTGGCTGCATAAAACTCCAGTCCTCTGGCTCTGCACCATTCTATGGCTTCGTCCAGAAGTTCTCCCTCGCGTACACTCCACAAGATTAAACGGTGCTTTTCTTGTTGTAACAATTTCAGCGTTTCAACTGCAAATGGAATTTCTTCACCAATACGTGGAT
>CAJJNI010000285.1 GCA_905193085.1 uncultured Lachnospiraceae bacterium
CCAAAACCAAATGTCGAGGGTTCGAGTCCTTCTGTCCCTGTTAAAAGTCTCATTTTTATGAGGCTTTTTTCTTTACATATTCTCATATTTAATCTGTAGGAAATATATGAATGATAGGATATAACTATAACGAATTATAAACAAGAAGATAATATAGTTTAAAACTATGACAATAAAATATAAGAAAAAATTAATGTATCATGATAAAATATGGATATATTGATAAAAAATATTAAATAATAAATATTTTGCAAGAAAGTTTTTCAAAATATTTAGCAAGGAGGATTTTATTATGGTACAGTCAGCAATGAAAACTACAAAATTACGCATTAAACCACTTGTTGGTTTTTTGCAGCACTCAGCATTTTGGGAGGGACCTTGTCGTGCAGGTAAAAAAGAAAATTTAATGCCTGAGGCAGAAAGAGAATGGGCCAAGAATCAGTTTCCACAGTATGTTGATAAATTAAAAGATGTTATCCCGGAAGTTGAAATTCTAGAGCCTGTTGCAGTACCTTATATTGAAAATCTTACAGTTGAACAGGAAATCTGGGATAAGATTGAAGAAGATTTAGATAAGACAGATGCTTTTCTTGTAATGTGCTACAGAGTGCCTAAACTTGAAAAATACCGTAAGACAACAATTGTTTTCAGTAATGGTAATGAAGGTGCAGATTTATGTGCATATAACCGTTCAATTGGTGTCGAGGCATATAACGCAATAGATATGGAAGATTTGAATGAAATTCTTCATACAATGTGGGTAAGAAAATGCGTAGCAAACACAAAAGCTTTAATTCTTACAAGTGGCCAGGTTCCTACATATGGTATTCAGAGTAATATAAGAGATTTAGAGCATTTAAGACAGCAGTATGGTTTTGAAGTTTTAAAATTACCTTTTAAAGACATCTTTACATGGATGGATAAAGTTGATGAAAATGAAGCAAAAGAAATTGCTGAAAAATTACTGGCAGGAGCAGATGAAGTTAAGGTAAAACCGGAATACTTTATTCAGGATATAAAATATTATCTTGCAGCAAAGAATATGATGGAATTTTATGGCTGTAATGCTTTTTCAACTGCATGTATCGAGCTTTGTGCATCAAGAATAGCACAGGAAAGAAAATTTACTCCTTGCATGACACATTCATTATTTAAAGCAGATGGTATCCCAAGTGCATGTGAAGAAGATTTAAATGCTATGATGGCATTATGTGTATTAATGTATTCAACAGGTAAATCTGCATTTATGGGTAATCCATTCCTTCAGTCACCGGAAGTTTTGTCGATTCATCATGCAGTACCTGCTCTTAAGATGAATGGTTTTGATAAAGATGACTTAAAATACAGCTTATGGGCATTTACAGGACAGGGCTTTGGCGGCAAATTACAGATTGATTTTGCCCAGAATGAAGAGAAATATGTTACATTTGGAAGATTTGACCCTACAGGCAAAAAGATGATTATTAAAAGAGGCGAAGTAATTCGTTCAGAATTTAGAGAATATTATTGCAGTCCTCATTATTTTATTCAGTTAGAAAGAGGACGCGATTGGTTACATGAACTTGCAAATTTCGGACATCATCAGGTATTAGTTTTTGGAGACCAGATAGATTTGGTAAGAAAAGTATCAAAGATGATGGGATTTGAATTAGTGGAGGCATAATGATATATTTAAATCAGGCAGCGACAACTTATCCTAAACCTGATTCTGTTATTAAGGCGGTAGAGAGAGCAATCTCACTACCGCCTCATTTAGGAAATAGAGGTTTTGGAGATAAGACAGATATAATTAAAAAATGTAAATGTGAAATAGCAGATTTGTTTAATATAAAAAATGCAGATAGAATTTATTTTACATCTGGAGCTACAGATAGCTCTAACAGAATAATTAACGGACTGCAACTGAATAATAAAAATGTTATTACAACGCAGACAGAGCATAATGCGATATTAAGACCATTATATAATTCTGTTAAATGTAATTTAAATATTATACCGTGTAATGCAAAAGGTGAATTGAATTTTGAAGAATATTATGGTAAAATAGATAATAATGTTGATGCTGTATTTGTAAATCATTGTTCAAATGTTACAGGAATTGCATTGCCACTAAAAAAAATGGCATTATACGCAAAGCAGAATGGTGCTTTATTCATAGTAGATGCATCTCAGTCAGCAGGAATGCTTGATATAGATGTTGAAGATATGGGTATAGATATTTTGATTTTTACCGGACATAAAGGCTTATATGGACCGTCGGGAACAGGCGGATATTATGTCAGAGATGGTATTAATTTGAAACCGTCAGTTTATGGTGGAACGGGTTTAGACAGTGAGCTTGTTGTTCTTCCTGATGATTATAGTCAATATGAAGTTGGTACTCAGAATCTTGTAGGAATAGAAGGCCTTTTAGCAGGAATAAATTTTATTCAAAGTACGGGAATTGATAAAATACGGGCGCATGAGCATGAGCTGATTAATTTAATAAAAGATACTTTTAAAAGAAATGAAAAAGTAACTGTTTATGGCAGTGGAAATTCTCAGGGTTCAGTAATCAGTTTTAATTTAGCCGGATTAGCGGCATCTGACACGGCATATATTCTTGCAAATTCATATGATTGTATAGTAAGAAGCGGGTTACATTGTGCTCCCCTTATACATAATGCAATTGGAACCAAAAAAAATGGAACAGTACGGGTAAGTGTGTCATATTTTAATACCGTTGAAGAAGTCAATGAATTTTTAAATATTATAGATGATATTTGCGCAAGTTTATAATATTTTGCCATTATATATTTAATTAGTGTATATATTTGTC
>CAJJNI010000286.1 GCA_905193085.1 uncultured Lachnospiraceae bacterium
ATACGCACTCATGTTCGGATAGAAACCTGGGTCTTCTATAAGACACCCTATTCTGTCTCTAATCTGTATAAGCTCTTTTCCTTTCTTTCCAAACATAATAATCTCTCCACTGCTCGGTGCTGAAAGTGAGCTTATCATTTTCAGAAATGTTGTTTTTCCTGCTCCGTTTCTTCCGATAAAGCCGTAAATTGCTCCTCTTTTAATGTGAAGATTTACATCATTTACAGCTTTAAATTTTCCAAACTCTTTTGTAAGATTTTTTGTTTCTAACAAATATTTATCCATAGTGCTCCTCCTTTTACTGTTGTTTACTTATTATATTTCACAGTCCTTAAGCAACAGCAAATAAAAAGTAAAAAAAGAGTAAAGTTATTATGGTATTAAGCCAGCACATTTCAATTATGTAAACCAGTAAATATTATAATTTAAATTTATACCCGATTCCCCATACTGTTTCTATATATTCTTCGTCTGTTACTTCTTTTATTTTTTTGCGGATATTACTTATATGTACATCAAGTGTTTTTGTTTCTCCCATATAAAGCTCGTCCCACGCATATTCAAATATTGCTTCTTTGCTAAACACCTGTTTTGGATTTGACATAAGAAGTCTTACAATTTCAAATTCCTGTTTTGTTATTTTCTTTAATTCCTGTCCACAAACATTTATGCTGTGTGTATTTACATCAAGTGTCATGTCTTTTTGCGTTATTTTCCCGGTTAAATTTTCTTTGCTGCTGTGTCTTAACTGCACTTCTATTCTTGCAATCACTTCTTTCATATCAAATGGCTTTGTTATATAATCGTCTGCGCCATTTTTGAGCATGTCCACTTTATCATCTATCGTATCTTTGGCTGTTATTACTATGACAGGTATGTTACTTTTCTCCCTTATGTTTTTGAGCACTTCTTCACCGCTAAGCCCTGGCAGCATCAAATCTAACATTATCAAATCATAATTTCTTTGTTCTAATAAAAGAACTGCTTCTGTTCCTGAATATGCGCTGTCACAATCATAGTCATTTTTTGTCAGAACCTCTTTGAGTAATGCATTTATATTTGCGTCATCTTCTATTATAAGTAGTCTCATTTTGTCTTCTCTCTTTACTATATTTTTGTCTGAACTATTGTTTTTATACTGCTGTGATATTTTTCTTTCCTGTTTAATATTTTTTTATCAGGGGCATAAGCCAAAAAACACAGTGTGCATTCACAAAATGGTTTTATGACTTTAACCCCGACAGCAATTTTACACAAGTATATAATTTTATTTTTGTTATGTCAATTCAGCTATTCTTGAAACTCCTACATATATTTCTGATATTTTATACCATGTCGGATAATCTACTACTCCGGTCTGTGGAAGCCCAAATGTTTTCTGAAATATTCTTACTGCATTTGCAGTTGCCTCTCCGTATATTCCATCGGCAGTTATCTGCGGTATGGCCGGATATGCTGTTGATATTTTATTTAACTGCTCCTGCATCTGCAAAACTTTACTTCCACTGCTTCCTATTTCAAGATTATATCCCGGCCATGATGACGGAACTCCGGAAATATCTTCTGCAACATTTATATACATATTGTCACCATAATAATATCGTATTATATCTATTGCATCATATCCTTGTGCACCTAATTCACTTGAGCCCCACTGTGACATCCAGTTTGGACAGGTTACCCTTCTTCCATCACAATACTGCGTAAGAATAGGCTGTTTTACATTTGGTCTTGAAAGATAATTTCCATATAATTCATCTGTCACAGTGGAAATTGTGTCAAAAATATTTCTGTCTTTTATCCATTTGTGGTCATAGGCAGTTGAAGAGGTGATTGTAAACTCATAGCCTTTGTTGCGGTACCACTCCGTATATACCCTATTTAATGTAAATGACATTATTGCAAGTATGTTTGCCCTTATTGCTTCTATCGGCCATGTTGCATATATCTCACTTGATGCAACATTTTTAATGTAATCTTTGTATTTAACATAGTAATTTTTTGCGGAAGAATCTGATGGAGGACCATCATGAACAATTATATATTCCGGCACAACTACTCTGCTTAAAACTATTTCACCTGTTTCATTTACAGGCTTTACTTCTGCTTCTGCTATTTTCGGAGGATAATCTCCATATAGAGTATGAGGTCCAATTACTACCCTGTCCGTATCAGGCTGGTTCGTAAATGGTTTTAACTGAATATTCTGAATTGAAAGAACTCCTTCGAGCAGCTCTACTCCTGAAATGACAGTCTTTTCAAACCCTTCTGCACTGATTGTCAGATTATATTCTGAATATGGCTGTACATTTCCTGGAGACAGACTGTACTCTACCGGAGGTGTATTTAGAGTTATATTTTCCGTACTGCCTATGTTCCTGGTTGACACTTCTTCGATTATTTTATCCGGCTCACCCGTATAAGCAATCTGTATTGTTGCATTTTTAATTGGAATCTGATTTTCCTGAGATTGTACATCAATTTTTAATTCGCCTGTATGACCTGAGATGTCCTGTAACATTTGTAAATTCATATATGCTCCATAAATATACTTATTCCGTATAATATATGTATATTTAGGAAAAAAATGACAGTGGTAGTATTTTTGCTGGTAGTATTTTTATTCACACTCATCTACATTTCTTCACACACTTTATTCAATCTGAAGACTACTCTTGCAATCGCATATTTACTCATTTATATAATTTCTTTTATGTGTCTCATACATATTTATAATGCGTTTTGCAGCATAGCCTGCGATAATGCCG
>CAJJNI010000287.1 GCA_905193085.1 uncultured Lachnospiraceae bacterium
TTGGACACTAACCTACAATTATTCTTTTTAAAATTATAACTAATAGGCGGCACAATGTGCCGCCTATTATAACGATTAAGAAAGTATTTGTGATTGTTTGGCATTTGGTTTGTATTTGGAAAAATATGAACTTATCATTGAAATTATTGTGAGTGGGGATGAAACAGTGAAGCAGAAAATACAGAAATTCTTTCTTGAAAATAAATACAGAAGCTTGTTGATAATCTGCCTGGCAGGATTAAGTTTGATTTTTCTAAGCAGGCTTATTTTTACTTCTGAAAAGGCTATAAAGAAAGAAGTTTTAAAGCCTCTGGTTCACACAGAGGTTATTTATCGCCGTCCTATGTATAAAACTATTTCATTATTCGGTAAAACTGTTTCTGATGCACAAGTAGATATTATTAATAAATATGCCGGTAAAATAGAAGAAATAAATGTAGATTTAGGCAGTAACGTAAATAAAGATGATATTTTAATAATACAGGAATTACATGATGTAGATGCTGAGTTATTGAAAGCTCAGGCAAGATATCGGGAAGCAGATGCTACTGCATCAAAAACTGATACCGAATATAACGCTGATTATTATAAATATAAAGCTGATTATGAATTAGCGCAGATTAATTTTGAACGTTATAAAAAGCTGCATGAAATGGGTGCTGTATCAAAATTAGAATACGATAAGATTAAACAGGTTATGGTGAATGCTCAGGCAGCTTATGAGTCTTTAGCAGACCAGAAACTGTATGATGGTGTTCCGGCATCTCTTTATGCTAAAGAACAGGTAGCACAAAGAAGATATCAGGAATTTGTTTTGCTGAGAAATAAGAAATCTGATATGGTTTTAAAAGCTCCTAGATCCGGTATTATCAGTTATCGTAATGCAGAAGTTGGAAGTTATGTCCAGGCAGGAACCAAATTATTGACTATTACTGATAATAGCAGTTTTTATATAGACTGTTCTATATCTGAATATGATGCTGCAGTACTTGCAACAGGTAATATGATAAATGCAGAAATAGAAGCACTGGGAAAAAGTTTTCCTGGAGAGATTATTTTTGTAAGTCCAAATAAAGACGTGAATGACAGAACTTATAGTGCTAGAATTAAATTGTTGGCAAATGATGCAAGTATAAAAGCAGGTATGTTTGCCAGAAGTGAATTGAAATTTTTACAGAAGGATTCTGTGCTTTGTGTAAATAAAGATGTTGTGGTAGATAAAAATGGAAAAAAATATATTTTTATTGTAAATGCTGATAAAAAATTAGAACAGCGTGAAGTTAAATTGGGACTTCGTAATGATTCTGATGTGGAAATAGTCGGTGGACTTAATGATGGTGAAATGATCGCCGTTGATAATTTATCTCGCCTGCGTCATGGCTTGGAGGTCAATATAGAAAATGAAAAGGGTGGTAGTATATGAATATCACCAGATTTTCCATAAAGAGGCCTATTGGCATTTCAATGATTTTTGCTCTAATTGTTGTGTTGGGTATTTTTAGTTTTTTCAGGATTGGAGTAGAATTATTACCGGAAGTTGATTCCCCCTACATAAGTGTCATCGTCAGTTATCCTGGAGCAAGTACAGAGTCTGTTGAACAGCAGGTAACAAAACCAATAGAAGATGTCTTATCTTCTATTTCTCATTTTAAACAAGTACGTTCAGCTACAAGACCTGGACGTGCTGAAATTTTTGTTGAGCTTGACAGTAATGCGGATGCTGATTTAGTTGCTATAGAAGCAACTAAAAAGGTTAGTTCTATTCGTAAAGAATTACCGGATGATATTGACGAACCTGTGGTTATTAAACGTTCATCTGATGAATATCCTATTATGGAAATAGCAGTTACTGCACCCTTTGACGCGTCTGATATTTATTCTATGGCAGAGAACACTTTTTCTGAACGGTTACAGCAAGCTGCTGGTGTTGCTGATATAGAATTAAGTGGTGGGCGTGAAAAAGAAATTGCTGTAGACGTAGATAAAGAGCGTTTAAATTATTATGGTTTAACTTTAAAAGATATTATTCAGGCTATAAAAGATGAAAATGTTTTGGTTTCATCTGGTTCTGTTTATTCTGACGTAAAACAAACGACGGTTAGGTTAAATGCTCAGTACTTATCTGCTGAGGAAATTGGAACTATTCAGATCAAGGCAGCTAATGGACTATACATAGAATTACAAGATGTAGCGACAGTTCAGGCACGTGATAAGCGTGCTGTTACATATAGCCGTGTTGATGGTAATGACGCTGTGGCTATTGAAGTTTATAAAGCAAGCGGTGCGAATATTGTTGATGCTGCCGATAGTGTATTGCTTCAATTGGAAAAGTTAAAAATTGAATATCCTGATTATATTTTTACTGTAGTTTATGATCAGTCCGATTTTGTCAGAAATTCGTTGAAGAATACTTTCTATACTCTGATGGAAGGATTATTTACTACAGGTTTGGTATTATATTTGTTCCTTCGTGGTTGGAAATCTTCTGCTGCTGTTATGATAGCAATTCCTGTTTCTCTGATCGCTACTTTTTTTCTGATGTACTTGTCTGGCTTTACTTTTAATATGATGTCTTTAATGGGGATGGCATTGTGTATTGGTATTTTAGTTGATGATTCTATAGTGGTATTGGAAAATATACATCGTTATATAGACGAAGGTTATCCAGCTGACGAAGCTGCTGAATTAGGACGTAATGAGATAGGTATGGCAGCTATAGCAATGACTTTATGTGACATAGTAGTATTTT
>CAJJNI010000288.1 GCA_905193085.1 uncultured Lachnospiraceae bacterium
CAGGAGATGGTTTTTTGGAAAATAAAAAAAATAAGACTGCTGTAGCACTTTCATATGAAGTTGAAAGGGGGGCTCCGACAGTAGTTGCCTCCGGAACAGGTTATGTTGCGGACAGAATTATAGAGAAAGCAAAAGAAGCAAATGTTCCACTGCATGAGGATTCAAAGCTTGCAAAGACACTTTCAAAACTGGAAATTGGTGAAGCAATACCGCCTGAATTATATGGTGTAGTAGCAGAAATTCTCGTGTTTGTTGATGATATGGAAAAACTCAAAAAGAAAATTAACAGACAGGACGATTTTAAGTTATAAGAAAAATGGGGGATTAGTATAAATAAGAGGAAGACAGGTTTTAAATATGAAAAGCAGGCATTAGAATATTTACAAAACAAAGGGTATATAATTGTCTGTACAAATTTTTACTGCCGCAGGGGAGAAATTGATATAATAGCAAAAGATGGAGAATATCTAGTATTTGTAGAAGTTAAATACAGAAAAAGTTTAAAATATGGCTATCCGCAGGAAGCTGTATCTGTAAATAAACAGAAAAGAATTATAATGAGTGCGGTATATTATTGCATGCAAAATGGTATAACGGCAGATACTCCGGTTCGTTTTGATGTTGTAGCAGTTCTGGATAAAGATATTACATTATTAAAAAATGCATTTGAATTATAATCAAAAAATCTATTGAAAAATAACAATAATTACTATATGATTATATTTAAAGAAGTTGTGGAGGTATGATAATATGAATATAAAAGGTATTGATATATTAGAAGGATTAGAACATGCAAATAATGATGAAGAACTCTATCAGGAGATTCTTCAGATATATTACGAAGACAGTGAAGATATGTTAAACCAGCTTAGAAATAATATCCAGAGAACAGATATGAAGCTTTTTATAACACAGGCTCATGCAATGAAAAGTTCAAGCAGAAATATCGGTGCTGTGGAATTATCAGAGCAGTTTAAAGAGATGGAATTTGCCGGAAAAGATAATGATATGGATAAGATAGAAGCTAAACTTCCTGCATGTCTTGATGCACTCGAAGAAATGAGAAATAATTTAAAAGAATATCTGGAAAATGGCGGCAGTGATGACGATGAAAAGCCTGATGCATTATTTATCAGGAAGATGCAGTCGGCGCTTGATGATATGGATACAGATGCTTTTGATGAATTGTTAGAGCTGGCATTATCAAAAGAATACAGAGAAGATGTGATGCAGCAGTTCAGAAAAGTCCAGGAAGCATATGATGATTTTGATTTTTCAAAAGTAACTGATTTGTTAGAAGAACTGTTACAGTAATCCGTAGGCATAATAATTGGGGATTTTTGACCCTGACATCATTTTATGAAACAAAATAATATTATTAGTTTTTTATTACTGGAATTTTGAGTATATGAAATAATTACATAAAAATAAGCTGCCGGCAGGATTGTTTAGTGCCTTGACTTTTACAATCCTGCCGGATATTTTCATAAAGTGAATAATTGCTTAACTTGGTGAGAATATCATGAAGCTTATATTTTTTTATTGTAGTTTTCAAGTGCCTTGTGAATTTTTTCTGTAGGACTTAAAACAAGGCTGATTGATACTTCGTGATTTAAGGCATCAATTATAGATGCTAAAAATTTTGACATATCAGCTTCAACATAATATGGACGATTCTTTAATTCATCTGTCTGATATACAAGGTTGGTGGTAATTACACGGTCAATATAATTTTTCTCGTAATATTTATCAAACTTGGCAAGACCGTCTGAGAAAAGACCAAAAGTTGTGCAGATAAATACTCTGTTGGCACCGCGTTCTTTTAACATGCGGGCTGTATCTAACATACTCTCACCTGATGAAATCATATCATCGATAATAATCATATCTTTTCCTGAAACATCAGCACCTAAAAATTCATGTTCTATTATAGGATTTTTACCATTGACAACTGTAGTATAATCTCTTCTTTTGTAGAACATACCCATATCGATTCCAAGAACATTTGAGAAGTAAATTGCTCTGTTCATGGCACCTTCATCAGGACTTATAACCATTAAATGTTCATTGTCTATGTGAAGATTTGGTTCCGCTTTAAGAAGTGCCTTTATAAACTGGTATGAAGGCATGAAATTATCAAAACCTTTTAATGGAATGGCATTTGAAACTCTAGGGTCATGTGCATCGAAAGTTATAATGTTTGATACACCCATATCAACGAGTTCCTGAAGTCCGAAAGCACAGTCTAGGGATTCTCTTTTTGTCCTTTTGTGCTGGCGGCTTTCATATAAAAACGGCATAATTACATTGATTCTTTTTGCCTTTCCATTTGCAGCGGAAATCATTCGCTTTAAATCCTGAAAATGGTCATCTGGAGACATATGGTTTTCGCGGCCTCCGATTTTGTAGGTTAAGCTGTAGTTGCATACATCAACTAATATATAAAGGTCTTTTCCTCGGATTGATTCGTGGATAATACCTTTGCCTTCGCCGCTGCCAAATCTTGGGCAGGAGGCATCTACTATAAAATTATCTTCCTGATAACCTTTTAAGTTAATTCCAACATCCTGTTCAATATTGTCTTTTTTTCTGTATGATACAAGATGTCTGTTTACATTTTCGCCTAAATTTTTGCAGCCTTCAAGCACAATAAGCTTTAAAGGAGCAATAGGCATAGCTTTTTTTAGTGTTTCAATGTCTGCCATGATAAATGTTGTCCTCTCTGTAAAAATTAAAAATAATCATA
>CAJJNI010000289.1 GCA_905193085.1 uncultured Lachnospiraceae bacterium
AAAATAAAATTTAGTACATTTATTTTCGATAAAGGATATTTGATATGTGGCTTTGGATTGTTTTTATTTTTATTGTTGCAATTATTGCTTATATAATATGGCAGAAAAAAGAATTAAAGAAATTTACTGTGTCTGTTTTTGAGATACCGGTAGATTGTGATGATAATTGTGGTAATTCTGATATGATTAGTAAATTTGTAGTTATATCGGATTTGCATAATCAGGTTTATGGTAAGAATAACAGGCTGTTACTTAATAAAATAGACGAAATACAGCCGGAATTTATAGTAATTGCAGGGGATATGATGATTGCAAAGCCGGGTTACAGCCTTGATGTGGCACTTGAGTTTATAAAGGCAATAGCAGAAAAATACAAAGTCTATTATGGAATTGGAAATCATGAATACCGGCTGAAAATTTATCCTGAGCGGTATCCTGGTATGTATGAACAATTCATAAATGAGATAAAGAAAAGTAATGTTGTGCTTTTGGAAAATAAATCAGTTGTTTTTGAAAAAAATGATGTAAAGATAAATATTACAGGATTAGAAATAGAAAGGCAATACTATAAGCGCATAAAGAACATAAAAATGCCGGAAGGCTATATAGAAAGTCTTATTGGTGAAAAAACAAACATTTATACTATTCTTGTAGCACATAATCCTGAGTATTTTGACGATTATGCAGAATGGGGAGCAAATCTGGTGCTTTCAGGGCATATTCATGGTGGAATGGTTAGGCTTCCATATTTGGGAGGGGTGATTTCGCCGAAGGTTCGTTTGTTTCCTGAATATGATGCAGGACTATTTGAAAAAAACGGAAGTTATATGATATTGAGCAGGGGGCTTGGCATGCATACGATACCAGTGCGGATAAATAACAGGGCAGAGCTCGTAGAGGTGCATTTGAAACGGAAAGGATAAATTATGGCAATATCAGTGAAGCTGCAGGCATTTGAAGGTCCTTTGGATTTATTGCTGCATCTTATAGAAAAAAATAAAATAAATATATATGATATACCTATTGTGGAAATAACAGAACAGTATATGGAATATATTAAGCAGATGAAAGAGCATGATTTAAATGTTGTAAGCGAATTTCTTGTTATGGCGGCATGGCTTTTGGAAATAAAATCGAAAATGCTTCTTCCAAAAGAAGTAAATGATGAAGGCGAAGAAGAGGATCCAAGAGAGGAACTTGTCCGTCAGCTTTTAGAGTACAAGATGTACAAATTTATGGCATCAGAGTTAAAAGAGAGACAGGTTGATGCTGCTTTAAGTTTCTACAAAGAACCTACAGTGCCAAAAGAAGTTGCACAGTATGAAGAACCGGTAGATTTAGAAGAATTATTATCAGGTGTTTCACTGGCAAAGTTGTATAAAGTATTTGAACTTGTAATAAAAAAACAAAAAGATAAAGTGGATCCGATAAGGAGTAAGTTTGGACAGATTCAAAAAGAAGAAGTAAGCCTGTCTGATAAGATGGATTATGTTCAGGAATATGCAAGAAATAATAAAAAGTTTAATTTCAGAGTACTTTTAGAAGAAAATAAAACAAAAATGCAGATGATAGTTACATTTCTTGCTATATTGGAACTGATGAAAGTCGGAGATATAAAAATATCCCAGGAAGATATTTTTGAAGATATTATTATTGAGTCGCTTATCGCAGAAGATTAACATATAAACATAAAGGTGGTTACTATGTCAGATAATATTAAAAAAATAGAATCGGTACTTGAAGCTGTTTTATTTACTATGGGAGCGGCGGTATCTGTTGACAGGCTTGCAGCGGCAAGACAACATGATGAAGATACAACAAGAAAAATAATGCATCAGATGATGGACCATTATAATGAAGAACAAAGAGGAATGAAAATAATTGAACTGGAAAATGCTTTTCAATTATGTACAAGACCTGAAATGTATGAATATCTGATAAGAGTTGCAAAGCAGCCTAAAAAGCATGTGCTTACAGATGTTTTGCTTGAAACATTGTCAATCATCGCATACAAACAACCAATTACAAAAGCTGAAATTGAAAAAATCCGTGGGGTAAAAAGTGACCATGCAGTAAATAAACTTGTTGAATATAATCTTGTTATGGAGCTTGGAAGACTTGATGCACCTGGAAAACCAATACTTTTTGGCACGACAGAAGAATTTTTAAGAAATTTTGGTGTTCAGTCAATAGAAGATTTACCTGTGCTTGACCCTACACAAAAGGAAGAATTTAAAATGGAGGCAGAGGAAGAAATCCAGATTCGCTTTGGAAGTGAAGGTGGAGAAATAAAAGAATAATAAAAAAATATTAAAAAAGATATTGTCAAGAAAAAATACTTGACAATGTCTTTTTTTTGTTATATGATAGCAAAGGTGTCAAGGAAATAGTCTTGACATATACCTTTTTATATTATTATTTATGCGGGCAGCAAGCAAGAGTCAGTGCTGGCATGATACCTTAGCGACTGTTGCGATAATTTGAGAAATTTGAAAAATATGCTTCGCACAGTTTAAGTTGGAGAATAAATGAGTAGAGCAGAAGAGACAGTTAATGCGGCTGCAATAGAGAATGCTGCAGATAAATTAGTTAGACAGGCTTTTTTATTTGATTTTTATGGTGAATTATTGAATGAGCATCAGCGCCGGGTGTATGAAGCTTTTGTGTGTGACAATTTTTCTGTTAGTACAGTCGCTGAAGATATTGGTGTGGGCCACCAGCCAGGTCGTGCTC
>CAJJNI010000290.1 GCA_905193085.1 uncultured Lachnospiraceae bacterium
TATTATTCAGTTCCTAAATGTACACTTTTCGGCACCACCTCCTTAAAATGGGTATAAAAAAAGAAGGTATATTTCAACCTTCTATTTTGAGTAATTTACATAGCTATACAATATGCCTCTACGAATTTTAATGTATCATCATACATATAACAATAATGTATTTTCTAAGTGTATACATCTAAACAAATCCACCTATATCGTGTATTATTTTTTTCAGTATATAAATAAAAAATAACATCGCAATATGACACATTATGAGGCTTATAAAAAGATTATCAGTCGTTATAACCTTTAAATATAATCCTATCCACGAAATAATTCCTGTAAGAATAAATGCAGTAATCAAAGGGATAACATACTCTTTCAAATCTCCTACACTTTTCTTAAACTCATTAATGGTAGAATCAAAAAAAATAAATCTTCCTAAAACTAAAACAATATAGCATAACAAAAACCCATCATATTCCTTAGTTTTAAAGTATATCTTAAGAAATAAAAATAACATAATAACACTACAACTGCTTATCAGCCTAATATTTGCTTGATTTTCTTTCTTAAGCATATCTTGTTTCAATATGTAATCCAAAAAATTATTTAATAATATAGCCAAGACAATAAGTGCAATCATAATAATACCTAAATAATTTTGTAAAAATAGCATATATTTTTCTATGCAATAATAAACATACATCATTACTATAATACATGTATTACTTATAATTATTTCAAAAACTGTTTGAGCTATTTCATATGGTCGATTCACATATGCTTTTGCCATTGTATCTAATTCTGCCATTGTAGTGTTTTCATCTATTACTCTAGACTTATAAAGTATAATTCTCGTAATAATAAATATAGTAGCAACAGTGAATAATAGTACAAAAACAGATATTATCGCCCATGATGCAAAATTTTCATTTTCTATCACTTTTATAATATGATTTACCTCCAAATTCTTTATACTTTTACCTTAATTATATGTTCTTATCAATTAATCCAAAATGCCTCAACGCATCTTTAATATACTCCACCTTCTCCTGCGGACACTGCTTCACCTCTGGATTATCTTTCTTGGACTTATTATAGTTCTCGCCCATATCTAGTCCACACATCCGCTTCACCTGTGCAATATGAGAAGTATGCACATTCACATCATACTTGTCCTTCACATAATCTTTAATCTTCTGATAAGTAGCCTTTTCTTCTGGTGTGTAATTGCTCTCTTCATCAGGCTCCATTGTCACCTCAATTTTCGGTGTATCTTTTTTGAGGAATAATTTGACAACCGTTTCATTTTGTGTATCATTGTCCAAACTTAGTGTAAACTCTTTTTCTATAATCGGCAACTTAAATTCTATAGATTTTAGCCACTGACCATTCTCTTTCCGTTCTTCGTAAATCTGCACATTATCCACTAACTGCGACAAGAACTCCCGTTTCTCTGCTTCGTTCATTTGAGCATACAATTTATCAAAGAACACGAGTGCCTTGTAAATGTTATCCCCTGTAATCTTATCTGCCAGCAGAGAGCGTTTCTTAGCCTTTGCAGATACCAGCAGTTCCTCTGCATCATCTATTTTATCATAAGTCTTGTACAAATGGTTCTCTAAATCTGTTTTTCTTCGCTGATAATGCTTATCCTCATAATCAAGAGAATCCATATCTGATAAAATAGTATCTTTATTATGATATAGCTTTCTTAATTGTATTTTATAATTTTCTATTTCCTGATCTAATGCACTAGTATCTACTTCCATATTTATTTTGTTGCGGATTAAATCCGAAAATTTAGGATTACTAACCAGTTTACTAATCACCTCTGCAACAGAAGCATCCAGCATTTCTTCATGCACCTGTTTTTTGTAATCACACTTATGACCTCTAGTCATATTTCTGTGTTTGCAACCATAATAATAAAAATCCTTATAGCTACTTCCATCCTTGCGTTTCTTAATAGACTTGTTGCCATACATTCCTGCACCGCAGACAGGACATTTCAAAATTCCTGATAATAGATGAATCTTTTCTCTCTTGTCACGATTGACCTTTTCATACTTTTTAGCCTGTGCCGCCACCTTGACCTGCGCCTGCTCCCATACTTCTTCTGATACAAGAGCTTCGTGCAGACCATCTACTAACAGGTAATCGTCTTTCTTAACCTGCCTATACTCATTTCTTGTACCATGAACCTTTTCTGTCCGTCTTCTTCCATAAGAGATTTTACCACTATAAACCGGATTCTGTATAATCCTTCTGATAAGAGCAGCATCAAATAACGGATTTTTACCATTCTGTCTGGCTATCTTATGGATTCCATGATTTTCAAGATACTTTGCAATTCCATTTACCTTCCCTGGCTTTCTGCATCCTTCCTTCCATTGTCTGAACACGAATGTTCTCACGTTCAATCTCTGCCACTGCTGACAGAACAGATATCATAAGCTTCCCGGCATCTTTGGATGAATCTATTCCGCCCTCCACACAAATCAGATTCACTCCAAAATCCTGCATTACTTGTAATGTTGCAAGTACATCTGCCGCATTTCTTCCAAATCTGGAAAGTTTAAATACAAGAACATAAGATACTCCATCTTTTCCTGACTTAATATCCTCCATCATCTGATTAAATGAAACTCTTCCCTCTATTGATTTGCCGGATTTTCCTGCATCCTCATACTCACCGGCAATTTCATATTCATTATAGTCGCAGAACGCTTTCA
>CAJJNI010000291.1 GCA_905193085.1 uncultured Lachnospiraceae bacterium
AAGGCGCATAATTTTCTCTTCTAAATTTTCATCGGTTCCAAGCAATACTTTTGCTTCATCAAATGACAATGTTATTTCAAGAGAATCGCTGAAATGTATTTTATCCGGCCATATATCATTTTTCTTAAGCATCTGGGTCAGTGTAAGAATCGAATTAAATACATCCGGATTATCTACGGGAAGTTCTTCATACAACGCAAGATTGTTAAATGACAGACCTGTAATCTGCGGTATTCCGTCTATTTTCTTTTTTGAGCTTTCAACAAGTATTCCGTCTTTATCAAAGTACATATAATTGTCAAGGTATTCAACCATTCCGACTATACCTTTCTCGTAGACGGTTATTTTTATTTTTCCCATACTCACAACATCTACTTCTATAGTATCAATAAACGGTATTTTTTCTCCGGAAGTATATTTATATTTCCAGTACAGATACCATGCATTATTATCTAAAGGTTCTTTTATAATTAAATCTTTTATTTCATCATCAGTATAATATTCATTTCCTTCTATTTCTATGGCAGTAATACGATTAGCAAAAAAGAATGCCGCAAAAATAACTAAAAATATCAATAATACTGCTGCTATTATTTTAATTTTTCTGTTTCTTTTTTCTTTTTTTGTTTTCCACCTGCGATTGTTCATCTTTGTTACTGCCACCTTTATTCACCTGTTATTTTAATGTCTGCTCCTAATTGTACAAAATCCCTTACTATGTCTTCATATCCTCTGTTTATATAATTGCATCCGGATATAGTTGTATTTCCTTGTGCCATAAGGCCTGCTATTACAAGAGCTGCCCCGCCTCTTAATTCCTGTGCACTGACATCTGCACCGCACAGATTTTTAACCGGATTAATTATAATTTTGTTATCTTTAATTATAACATCAGCATTCATTTTCTTCAGTTCCAATGCTGCTTTAAATCTTGATTCAAATATTTTTTCTTCTACAATACACTTTCCTTCACATACAGTAAGTGCAGCAACCAACTGCGACTGTAAATCAGTAGGAAATCCGGGATAATTTGCTGTTGAAATATAACTAACCGGTAAACCTGCATTTGTACCGTCGACATAAATTCCGCTTTTATCACATTTTATATAAGCGCCTGCTACCCTTAAACATTCAATTACACTGTGCAGATGATTGGCAGGAGCTTTCTTCAAAAAAACCCGGCCTCTTGTTGCAGCTGCCGCTATCATATATGTTCCGGCTACTATTCTGTCTGCCACCACATTATATGTAACGGAATGCAGTCTTTCTACACCTTTTATCATAATTTCATCATAATCAGTGCGTAAAATTACTGCACCCATTTTTCTTAAAAATGAGCATAATTCCATGACTTCAGGCTCAAGGGACAGCCCTTTTATCCTTGTTATGCCATCTGCTAAAACAGCAGCCATAATGCAGTTTTGGGCAGCTCCCACACTTTTTTTGTAAAACTTTATTTTGGTACCTGAAAGTTTTTTTGCACTTGCAGTAAGAAAATCTTCATCATTTTCAAAGATAACTCCCATTTTTCCAAGCATTTCTATATGCAAATCTATCGGTCTTGCCCCGATTGTGCAGCCACCAGGATATGGAAGACTTGCCATTTTACATCTTCCAAGAAGACTTCCAAGAAGCGTTATTGAGGAACGGACTTTTCCTGCTTTATCCTGCCTTATTCTCGGATTTATATCTGAATCTGACCATATTTCAAGTATATGGTTTTCAAACCTGATGCGGCACCCAATCTCTGTCATAAGGTTTAACATGGTATAAACATCATCTATGTGAGGACAATTGGTAATTGTTACCTTCTCATCTGTTAATATAGCGGCCGCTATCATTGGAAGAACAGCATTCTTTGACCCTTGTATGGAAACTGTGCCATACAATGCCTTTCCACCTGATATTTCTATTCTCTTCAAAACAGCTCTCCCGTAATAGTTGTTATCCTTATTATTATATGCACTGCCTTATAAAAAGTGACTTTTGCAGCCAATATTTTAACAGATATATGAACATCTTTTACTGTAAATGGCGGCATCTTGAAACGCTTAGTGCAAGCCCCATCTCAGCAAGAAGAAACATAACAGAAGTTCCTCCATAACTTATAAACGGAAGAGTTATACCTGTATTTGGAATGGTATTTGTTACAACCGCAATATTTAATATAACCTGGACTCCCATATGCGCCAGTATTCCACTTGCCAGAAGATTTCCAAATAAGTCATCTGCATAATGTGCTGTCAATAAAAACCTGTACAAAAGCACAAAGAAAACAGTTATTACTATAATTGCGCCACAAAGTCCGAGTTCTTCACAAATTATTGAAAAAATCATGTCATTTTGTGCTTCCGGAACAAATCCAAGCTTCTGCATGCTCTCTCCAAAACCTGTTCCAAACAGTCCGCCTGAACCGATTGCAAAAAGTCCCTGAAGAGTCTGATAACCTTTTTCATATTTCTCAGGATTTCTCCAAATCATAAGTCTTTCCAGTCTGTACTGTTCAACACTTAAAAAAAGTGCAACAAATGCTGCTCCGACAAGCCCGATTATTATAAACTGTTTATATCCGGGACTTGCCACAAATACCATTACTACTGCAATCGCCAGTATTATTATTGCAGTACTTAAGTTGTTAGTTCCAACTAATGCAACTATTGGCATTATCATTATTATTACTTTTAACATTGAAAATATTGAAACTATTTTTT
>CAJJNI010000292.1 GCA_905193085.1 uncultured Lachnospiraceae bacterium
TTATATCGTTGAGGGTGTACTTGCACCTATGCAAAAACAGGAAGAATTAACTGTATTATAGTTAAGGATTTATCGAGACTTGGCAGAAATTATGTTGAGATGGGGAACTACATTGAAAGAGTGTTTCCTTTTCTCAATGTAAGATTCATTGCTGTTACGGATGATTTTGACTCGTTCAGACCGGGCACAGACCTTATGATGCCTTTGAAAAATATCGTAAATGAGTTTTATGCAAAGGATATTTCCAAGAAAGTTTCAACTGCACATCGTAGAAAATGGACTACTGATGAATATATGTGCGGTTTTGCTCCATATGGATATCTGAAATCCAAGACGGAGAAGAACAGAATTGTTGTGGATGAAGCAACTGCTGGAAATGTCAGGCTTATTTATAAATTGTTTTTAGATGGCAAAGGTTACACACCAATTGCAAAATATCTGAATGAGCAGGGAATAATGTCACCATTGATGTATTTAAAATCTCTTGGTTATCAGCAGAATGTAAGAACCAATGGTGTATGGACCAAAACAACAGTCAAGTCAATACTGACAAATCAGGCTTATATTGGTTCGGCGGTGCATGGGAAAGTAGTAATTGAGAAATACAATAATATTCCACTCCATGCAACAGATCCAAGTGAATGGGTCGTTGTTGAAAATACGCATGAGCCGCTTATCGACAAAAAGACATTTGAAAAGGTACAGGAAAGAGTAAAGGAAATCTCGGATGCTTATTTTGCAAAAGAGTTTACAAAACACCCACCTAATGAAATGAATCTGCTAAAGGGAAAAATCGTATGCGGAGACTGTGGCAAGGGAATGAGACTTTCTCCAAGAACAACAAAATCGTATGTATATTTTTGTGGAACTTTTTCAGATGGTATTAATCCGGCATGTTCAAGACACAAAATTGATCAGGAGGAAGTCAACAAAGCTGTCTTTGCTCAGATTTCAAATCATATGCGTTGCTGTATTGACGCATTAAAAGTGATACGGGAATTGAATGCAAGAAGCAGCGGACTGAAAAAATACGATGTGTATGAAAAAGCCATTACCAGACAGCGCAGGGAACTGGAGAAGGTAAACCGCAAGTTCTCTGAGTTATATGGAGATTACTCAGAACATTTGATTAATGAGAGCGAATATCTGACATTAAAACAGCAGTATCTTCTAAAAAGCGAAGCTTTGAAGAAGGAGATTGATAATCTTTTAGTATCTCAGAACCTGTATTCAAAGAATTATAAGATTGATGAAGACTGGGAAAACCTTATCAATAAATATCTGAAATGCAGAAAGCTTAACAAAGAGCTGGCAGATGCATTTGTTGACAAGGTACAGGTGTTTGAAGATGGAAGAATTTCCGTAAATCTGGTGTATGATGATTGCCTGGAAGAACTGTTACAGGTAAAGAATAAGAGAGAAGGTGATTTGTATGAGTAAGATAACTGCTATGTATATTCGCCTTTCTATGGAAGATGAGGATGTATCATTAAATCAGAAGGAAGAGAGTAACAGTGTATCCAGTCAGAGAGAATTGTTAGAATCATTTATTGGCAATCATTCGGAGCTTAAGGATACGAAGGTACAGGAATACTGTGATGATGGATTTACCGGAACAAAATTTGAAAGACCAGGCTATATGAAGCTTATGGAGGATGTCCGAGCTGATAAAATATCCTGCATTGTTGTAAAGGATTTATCCAGACTCGGAAGGGATTATATTGAAGTCGGTAGTCTTCTGGAGCAGATACTTCCACTTTATCAGGTACGAGTTATTGCAGTTAATGACAATTATGACAGCGATAACTATGATGGTTCGACGGGCGGTATGAATGTTGCGTTTAAGAACTTAATCTATATGCTTTATAGCAGGGACTTGTCTAATAAAGTCAGTTCTGCAATGCACACAAGGATACTGAAAGGTGAGAACATCAGTGGTCAGTTAAGGTATGGATATGTCAAAGACCCAAATGATAAGCATAAGATTATTGTGGATCCGGAAGCAGCAGAAGTGGTTAAGCTGATATTTGAACTGACCGCACAGGGCAAAAGTAAAACGGAAGTGGCAAATTATCTGAATGCTCAGGGTATTGATACACCATCCGCATACAAAAAGAGAAAAGGAAGCAGAAACTTTTTCCATGCAGTTGAAGTAAAAAGTCTGTGGAGTACTTCTTCTATCCGGGATATATTAAACGATGAAGTTTATCTTGGAAAACTGATATGGAATAAAACAAAGAAGAGGGTAGGCAGCAATAACACTTCAAGCTATGTTCCTAAAGACGAATGGATGGTGATAGAAAATTGCCATGAACCCATTATTACTCAGGAATTATTTGATATGGCACACGCTAATTCAAAAAAATGTGTTCGTTCAAAGCGTGGTAAGAGAAACTATAATCCATTTTATTATTGTGGTGTGTGTGGCAGAGCTTTAGCACCCAGCAAAAGGGTAAAAGGTGACATTCTTCTTTGTTACTCGTCCAGAATTGAGGAAAATTCTCCATGCAAAAGCAACAGGGTGGAAATTGCCAAGGTTGAAGATGCAATCATGAAAACTGTAAATATGTATGCAACAGTTTATCTGGATGAGAAAGGAATAAAGAGAGCCGGTAAATCGAAAGAAGTATCTCCGGAAGAAAAGATTGCAACACTTGAAAAGAAGGTGAAGAGCCTCAGCAGTAAAAAGATGATGTTGTATTCTGAT
>CAJJNI010000293.1 GCA_905193085.1 uncultured Lachnospiraceae bacterium
ATATTCTAGTCTGATTTTATCTGCGATCAGTGCTATAAATTCAGAATTCGTGGGCTTTCCTTTTCCATTATGTACAGTATAACTGAAAAGTTCATCTATTGTATCCATTTTTCCCCGGCTCCACGCAACTTCTATAGCATGTCTTATTGCTCTTTCAACACGGCTTGGTGTTGTCTGAAATTTTTTGGCAATAGTTGGATACAGAATTTTAGTTATGGAATTTATCATTTCGATATCATTAACAACCATGATTATTGCTTCTCTCAAATACTGATACCCCTTTATATGAGCAGGAACTCCTATCTCATGTATCATATTTGTCACATCTTCCTCAAGATTATTAATAATTTTTGTTGATTCCACTGTAAGTTCCCTGTCACTTACCTGTGTATTGTATGTATAGAATCTTTTTATTCTGTTTAAAACCATTTCCCTTCCAAACGGTTTCATAATAAAATAATTCGCTCCAAGTCTGAAAACATCTTCTGTCACATGCTCATTTCCGACAGCAGAAACTACAATAAACAGCGGTCTTTTCTTTATTTTCGAGTCATTATTTACTTTTTCCATAAGACTTAAGCCATCCATTTTTGGCATTATTATGTCGATTAACATAACATCCGGTTCATTTTTCTTAATTATCTCATATGCATCTTCTCCATTATTCGCACTTCCCACAAGCTCTAATTGAGAATCTGATGAAATTATTTCACCCAGCATATCTAATGTAAGTTGGTTATCATCTGCTATTGCCACATTAAGTTTTTTCATTTTCCCTACCCTTTCATAAACTCTGTTTTTTTGAACTGCATTTGTATTATAAATTTAATTTTTCTTATATGCAACCTTATTTTAGCGCATTTTTCGACAATTTTGAAAATTTTGCTGTAATTGTTTTTGTAATTATATCTATTTCTTAGCTATTAATTGTTTTTCTTAATTCAGGTACATGCCACTATCCTTCAAATTTTTTTAACATTTTAATTATTTTATTTTAATTTTTTAGTTTTTGAATTATGGTGTCGCTATTTGACGAAAAATTTTTAACAAGTTTGCTGTCTGATTTGCCTGTTTTTTCAGAATTATTACCTAATTAAAATCAATTGTATTGATTTTAAAGCAAAAATAATGTATAGTTTATATTAATGTAAGTGTCAAAAGTATAGATTGCGATTGTGCTTGCACAAATAAACAATTTATACTTTTTGGACTTACATTATTATATTTTTAGGATACTTTAAGGGAGGTATTTTGTGAATAACGAAACAAAAGAAATTGATGAGGTAAAAGAACACCGCATTAACTTATTTAATGAATTATATGATAACTGTATGAATTCCGGTATGATTGATGTCAATCTTTATGAAGAATTCGATGTAAAAAGAGGTCTTAGAGATGCCAATGGCCGTGGTGTCCTTACCGGACTTACTGAAATTTCTGATGTTCTTTCAACAGAAATTATCAATGGTACAAAATATCCAACCGAAGGAAAATTATATTATCAGGGATATAATGTTGTAGATATATTGGAAAACCAGAATGAACGCCGCTATGCTTTTGAGGAAATTACATATCTTCTTTTATTTGGAGAACTTCCAACTAACGAACAGCTTAAAAGTTTTATCTCAATTATGCAGGATTTTGATACTATATCAAACAGATTTACAAGAGATGTTATTATGAAGGCTCCAAGTGATAATATTATGAACTCACTTCAGAAATGTCTTCTTACTTTATATTCATATGATAATAACCCTGAAGATACATCAGCAAAAAATGTATTACGACAATCAATGCAGCTTATAGCAAAACTGCCGTCAATAGCAGTATATTCATATCATGCATACAGACATATGAAACAGGATAAAACACTGCTTATCAGAAATCCAAAGCCTGAATATTCTACAGCAGAAAATATCTTATATATGTTAAGACCAAGTGGTAAATTTACACCATTTGAAGCAAGAGTTTTAGATGTTGCGCTTGTTCTTCATGCAGAACACGGTGGTGGTAACAACTCAACTTTTACTACACATGTCGTTACATCATCCGGAACAGATACATATTCTGCATTCTCTGCAGCCATTGCTTCTTTGAAGGGTCCTCGACACGGTGGTGCCAATATTAAGGCAAAACAGATGCTTGACCATCTTAAGGAAGTCATCAACAACTGGGAAGATGAGAATGAGATTTTAGAATATTTAACACGAATGCTCAATAAAGAAGTTTTTGATAAGAGCGGTCTTATTTATGGTATGGGACATGCCGTATACACTTTATCTGACCCAAGACAGGTTGTTCTTAAAAAATATGCAAAGGAACTTGCTGAACAAAAAGGACGAATGGATGAATTTCTCTTTTACGACAGAATTGAACAGCAGGCAAAAATCGCAATTTCAGAGCACCGTCACCTGTTCAAACCACTTTGTGCAAATGTCGACTTTTACAGTGGATTTGTATATGATATGCTTGAGATTCCACCATCATTATTTACACCTGTATTCGCAATTGCACGTATGTCAGGCTGGAGTGCCCACCGCCTTGAAGAACTTATAAACAAAGGCAAAATTGTGCGTCCTGCTTATAAATATGTAGGAACCCACAAAACATATGTTCCTATCGAAGAAAGAACAGCAAAATAATATATAATAAAACATAACAAAGCCACAGTCAACACAATGATAATTTCATTTTGACTGTGGCTTT
>CAJJNI010000294.1 GCA_905193085.1 uncultured Lachnospiraceae bacterium
CATACAACGTATGCCTGAATCATTGGATAATCTCTCATGGTAATCGAATCGACCGCAAGTTTTCCAACTCCATCCCATCCAAATATACTTTCAACAATTGTTGTACCACCCAGAAGAGAACCAATTGATAAGGCAAGTAATGTCACAATTGTAAGCATAGAAGCTTTAAGTACACTTCCCCAAAGAATAACTTTACCTCTTACGCCTCGTGCTTTTGCACCTATGACATAATCCTTCTTAAGCTCCTCCAGAACCGTAGCTCGTACCTGTCTTAAGTATTTTGCGCCCATGGATATGGCCAATGTCAGTGTCGGCAATATCGCACTATACAATGACGTTCCTTTCGATAATACAGGGAACCATCCCAGCTTAATGGATAAGAAATACATTAAGAGAATGGCAACAACGAAGTTAGGAAGTGAATTACCTATAAGCGATGTTATTCTTATGATGTAGTCCGTTATCTTATTCTGCTTAACCGCTGCAAGTATTCCAAGCGGAATTGCGATTGCCATAGTTGCAATAACAGAAGTCAGTGTAAGAAGAAGTGTTGCCGGAAGTTTTGAGATAAATGTGCTAAATACATCCTTATTAGAAACATAGCTGACTCCCATGTCTCCATGCAGCAATCCACCCAGCCAGTTAAAATATTGAATTATGAACGGTTTATCCAGGCCAAGCGCCTCTCTTGCCTTTTGCATGGCCTCCGCTGACATCACTGTTCCGGTGTTGTTGGCAGCCTGCTCAATGAAGTCACTTCCCGCTACCTGCATCATGGCATAAGACAGAAACGTTATTCCTAAAATTATGGGAATAAGCTGTAACAGTCTTTTTACTACATATTTCGTCACAAAAAATTTTCCTTCTTTCGAATTTACTTTTATTATATAAAACATGCATCGTACATAAATAATACACACATGTATATAAAACTTTTATACTTTATATATTATAAGCACACAATAAATCATCGTACATCCCCCTACGGGGTTATTGTTTATGATTTTTTTATAATTAACCAACATTTTATTTATCATCACGGTAGTTTTATTAAAAATCTTAAGTTTACGCTCAGTACATAAAACTTTATTAAAGGCCCGCTTAACTTTTTAAATACCACGTTTGTATTTCGTAAAATAAAAGGCCACATTACGATTCGCATTCGTATGTATCCATGTAACACATACAAATGTAAAACAATAATACAGCCTTTTTAATTAACATTATGGATCAGACTTTTATGAATCCAGCTTTTCAATTAATTCCTGAATGCTGAGTCCTGTCTTTTTCGCAATAAATTTTAAATCATTATATTCATATTTATATCTGACGGTTCCGTAGCCAAAGCTGGTTTTTACCCTTACATTACCGTTATCAGTTGAAATAATATCCTCTTTTCTGTCTAAAATGTATCTATGACAGAGAGTTTCTCTTATTCCTATTGTTGTTGTGTGCTTAAATATA
Source organism: uncultured Lachnospiraceae bacterium (assembly GCA_905193085.1). Classification (GTDB taxonomy): domain Bacteria; phylum Bacillota; class Clostridia; order Lachnospirales; family Lachnospiraceae; genus CAJJNI01. The sequence goes on from CAJJNI010000294.1 coordinate 1,465, forward strand.
AGCTTTACAATCTTTTCTCTGTTTTCTTCCTTGCATACTACCGTAAATAATGTGCCAAGGCAACCTTTTTTCATTACAACAGGTGTGGAATAAACATCAAGAGCTCCATTTACAAGTAAAAGTTCACTTGCATAAGATATCTGCTCCGGAGACTGATCATCAATATTGCATCTTAATTCAATGACTCTGCCTGTAATACCATTTTCAAAAAATGAATCTTCTGATTCTTTTACAATGTCATGGATTTTTGTGTTCAGGAGCTTTTTCTTTTTATTAAGGATTGTTCCAAGTACATCCCTGCTGTCTGCAATTATATTTTCCTTATGGATGTCATCCAGGTCGCTATCTGTCAGACCGGAAATATCTATGGTCTCACCAAGGGCGATTCTTATGACATTTGCTCTTTGTAAATCTTTTTTACCGGCGCCATATCCAACCTTTGCCACATCCATAGGCGGCATATTTCCATATGCGTTGGCATAATATTTTAAAATGGCTGCCCCGGTAGGAGTACATAATTCACCGTCAATTCCGTCAGAATATATAGGAACACCTGATAAGAGTTCTACTGTTGCAGGCGCAGGCACTGCCATAACACCGTGAGCACTTCGAACTGTTCCACCACCTACATTTACTGCTGAAGTGATTATATTTTTCACCTTTAATTCATTTACCATGAAGCAGACCGCTGCAATATCCGCAATTGCATCATATTCACCAACTTCGTGAAAATGCACCTCTGCCACAGGCATTCCATGAACTTTACTCTCGGCATCGGCAATAAGTCCGTATATTGCCTTTGTATCTTCCTTGGCTTTTTTGGGAAGATTTAATGTATCTATAATCTTATTTATATCTTCGAGAGTGTGGTGTGTAGGCCCCCGTGCCTCATGATTACCGGGTGTTTCAGAGTTCTCTGTCACTCCGTTGATCACAACATCCACATGAGTTCCCATGATACCTGCCTTATTTACCTTACCTGCACGGTATTCTACATTTGGTACACCTATTCTGTTAAGTCTGTTTAATGTACTTTTTTCATTTGCTACAAGCTCCAGCAATGCCGCTGTTATCATATCCCCTGCGGCACCCATTGAAGCATCAATGTATAATGTTCTCATTATATTACCCCATATGATTTATTCTGCCGGCCATAGTTCCGGCTCCAAATCCATTATCTATATTTACTACGGCAATTCCACTTGCA
>CAJJNI010000295.1 GCA_905193085.1 uncultured Lachnospiraceae bacterium
GAAAGATAACATTAAAAGATGCAGTTCTGATATTGAAAAAGGCATTGGGGATACAGGATAATTAATAGAGTAAAAATAATTTAAAATAAAACCGGAGGAATGACTATGAGAAAAATAAGTAAATATTTTTATTGTACTGCATTATCGGTATCTTTAAGTATGTCAGTAATTTCATCAGTTCCTGTGTTTGCTGATATGGGTGTTTCGGAGGTTGAGAACACCATAAAAAGCGGTACCTGCAGCAGTGATGGAAAGGTTTTGTATGAAATCAAAGATGAGGGAACATTGCATATTTATGGAGAAGGAAGTATTCAGGAGAATGCTTTTGAGGGCAATTCAGAGATTAAAAATGTAATAATAGATGAAGGTATTACAACTATAGAAGCAAATGCATTTACCTACTGTGAAAATTTAATTTCAATACAAATACCATCGACAGTAACGGAAATTAAAGCTCCGGCTATTCTGACAGATGGCTTTTGGTATGGAAAGATTGGTAATCCATTTTGGGGTTGTAAAAATCTTGCACAGATAAATGTTTCAGATGCAAATACAGTTTATAACAGTGATAATAATACGATTATAAAAACATCTGAAGGTATTGTAATAACAGCGACAGATGTGACTGAGTTGTCTGATAATGTAAAAATTATCGGCAGTGCGGCGTTTTCTGACTGTACACAGATTGAGAAAATAATAATTCCTGACAGTGTAACTGAAATAGAAGATAATGCGTTCTATAACTGTAGTGGATTGAAAGAGATAACAATATCTGAAAATGTACAGAAAATAGGACAGCAGGCTTTTAGAGACTGTAAAAATTTAGAGACAGTAACAATTCCAAAAAAAGTGACAAAGCTTTCTTCAGGTATATTTAAAGGCTGTTCTAAACTTGGTAGTGTCAAATTGCCTGATGATTTGGAAACAATAGACAGTGAAGCATTTGCAGATTGTGATAATCTGATAAAGATAAGCTTGCCTTTATCAGTTAAGAGTTTTGAAAATAATTCGTTTTCAAAAGGTTGTTTGCTATGTTTTGCAAATGCCTCTGATGCAGAAAAAACAGACTTAAAAAATTATAATTATAAAATAGAAAAAATAACTACAGACAGTCCAAAATATTCAATAAGTACATATTATGGCGATTTTGACGAAAATAAAGATGTAGATTTGTCAGATGTTGTAACAGCATTAAAAATCGCACTTGGAATAGAAAAGTCTCCATATAAAGATACCATTTGGACTTTGCCTTTATTAGTTAATGACAAAGGGGAAGTGATAAAAGAAGAACACAGTCTTGATTCATTTAAACTTTCAGATGTGACATATTTGTTAAATGTTGCGTTAGGTCTTGACAAAACATATGGGATTCGCCGGCAGTATTCATTAAATTCAGATTATGATGCAGTAAAGAGAGTATATGATGCTGGTAAAGTTATATCATTTGAGCCAAACAGCACTTACTTAGACATTATATCAGATGATGTGTATGAAAAATCAACACAGTTTAATCAAAATACAGTAAAAATAAATGAGCTTAAAGATACATCTTTGCTGAATACAGATGAGAAACTTGAGATAGCAGAAGTTTATGATGTTTCACCTGAGAATCTGGATAAATATTATTATTACAAAATGTCAATGATATTATATTCCGTTTATGATTTGGACTGCTTAAGAATAACTGCAGACAGAAACAGTATCAATATAAAACAGGGTTGGAAAATTAAAGAAGGACAGAGTGTACCGGCTATTGTAAAATCTGAAACAATGTATTTTAAAATTGCAAAAGATGGTATGTATAAAGAGCCTGTTATAAATTATGAAAATTAATTGATAGTTAACAAAAGGGGCATCTCCAGAACGATTTAATCACGCTGAACTGCTTGACGTAAAGCAGTTCAGCGTAATCGTTTTGTGATAGCCCCTTTTTGCTAATATTAATTGTTTTCTTTAAAATATTTTTTGACTCGTTCAAAAAATTTTACAGCATTATCGTATTGTTCTTGTGCATCTGCTTTAGATACTATAAAAAAATCAGCGTAATCACAGTTGTTGCGTATTTGAAAAGCACCGCTAAGTATTTTTGAGTATTCTTTTTCAAAAATATGTGTTTTAACATATTCTTTCTGAAAATAAGATATTACGCCGGCATGTTTTGAATAATCTGTTTTATCCTGTGCTAAAATTGCGCGAACAGCAGAAAACATGGCATAGTATGAACGACCTATGGAATCTTTATAAGAACCTGATTCAAGAAGTGTTTTTGCAGATGTTAATTTTTCTTCGGCTGTTTGCATTCTATATTGTATTAGTGTTTCAATTTGGTCAGGCAATAAGTTTCACTCCCTCTGTCAGTATATTTTGATAATATGGAAGAGTATCTTTGTAGTCTTCAAATTCTTTATACGGTATTACCGTAGGAGAAATGATTGATTCATATTCAAGTTCCATTTCAGAGGATATTTCCCATATTTTTTTTAGTTTGCTTTGTAATTCGGGTCTTTCACCTTTCACAATTGCAACAATATCTATGTCGGAATCGTTATTAAAGTCTCCTCTTGCGTAGGAACCATATAAATATATTTGGCAAATACAGTCACCGTATATTGTGCGATATGCTTTTATTAAATTATGAAGTATTATTTGTAATTCATTTTTA
>CAJJNI010000296.1 GCA_905193085.1 uncultured Lachnospiraceae bacterium
GGAAAGTGCACCGGAAGAAGAAACAGAAGAAGTAACACAGGAAAGTGCACCGGAAATAGAGCCGGAAGATGAAGAAGAGCCTGATTCAGAAGAAGATATCAATAAAATGATGGAAGAGGCTCTTGCAAGAATAGCATTTGATATTCAGGAGACTGCACAGGAAGATTATGATATGTCAGAAGAAGACGAAGCAGATGCTATGACTGCGGCAGGAGTTATGCCTGAGGACGATGATGCGGCCGATGACATAGAGGATAATATAGAAGATAATCTGCCGGAAAGTGCAGAGGCTTTATCAGATAGTGAAGAGCAGGTGGATTTATTTGAGACAGATGAAAATACTTTCATTGAAGGCGATGTAGAGGATAACGAGGACGAAGGTTCTGTTCTTCCAAGAGGCAGTGTATCATCTCTGCTTTCTTCTGATTATAATGGTGAAAGTGGTCTTACTGAAAAACAGAAAGAAGCATTTTCATATTTTGCTTCAATAGAAGAAGTTGCCACACAGTTAAATCAGATTCTGAATGTGGAAAAGAAAGGTAATCAGAATATGATTATTACAGGTGGTGACGGAGCCGGAAAAACATCACTTGCTATCAGAATAGCAAAAGCAGAAGAACTTGAAGGAAACTCTTCGGCAAAGAAAGTTGCAAAAATAAAAGCTGCAACATTAAACAGTTACGATATGGAAGAAGTATATACAACTGTTGGAGATGGAGTTCTTGTTATCGAAAAAGCAGTAGCGTTGGCTGACAGTACTATGGCTAAATTAAATGACAAGCTTAACAAGGGAGCCAAATTCCAGATAATTCTTACTACAAAGAGCAAATCTGTAGAAAGACTGCGTTCAAGAAATCCTGAATTTATGTCAAGATTCAATGTTCTTATAGATATGCCGACATACAGTAATAATGAACTTGTTGAATATGGTAAAGTATATGCAAGAGCTAACGGATATGAAATAGAGGATATGGCAGTGCTTGCACTGTTCAGCAGATTAGGTACACTGCAGGGCAGTCGTGGAGGTATTTCATTTGGAGATGTAAAAGAAGTTATTGATGAAGCAATAGCAAAATCCCGAAAGCGTAAAAAGAGATTTTTCAAAAAACTTTTAGGAAAGAAAAATGATAATGGAATATATCTTCAGGAAGAAGATTTTGAGTAAATAATAAGTAAAAGGAAATGTCTGAATTAAAAACAGGCATTTCTTTTTTTGTGTATTTAATTTCTATTTTAAGATGTTGGGGTTAAAAGCCCATAACTATGATGCATATGGATTGTTTCGTGTTTTGCACTCTTTTTGTTTTAAATAAGCTGTGCCGGTGTAATAAATTATCAGGCTGACGAATATAATTAGTCAGATTAAATTGCAATATCAGGAGCGGTACAATGCTTAATTATTTATGGGGGTTTATGTTACTGTTAGGCGTTATTTATGGCGCATTTACAGGCAGAATAGATGATGTTACAAATGCAGTTTTGGATTCTTCAAAAGAAGCAGTTTCTTTATGTATAACTATGCTTGTCATAATGGCAGTGTGGGTTGGAATTATGGAGATTCCCAAAGTGTCAGGTCTTATAGATTCAATATCTGAAAAAATGCAGCCAGTAATAAAATTTTTATTTCCGAAAATTCCAAAAAAACATAAGGCAAACGAATATATTCTTGTAAACATAATTGCAAATATATTAGGACTTGGCTGGGCGGCCACTCCTGCCGGATTAAAAGCAATGGAGGCAATGGAAGAGTTAGAAAAAGAAAGAGGAAACAATCAATATACAGATTTGAATTTGCAGTCAAAGAGAAGTGCAAGCAATGAAATGTGTACATTTCTTGTTATAAATATATCCTCTCTTCAGCTTATACCGGTTAATATGATTGCATATAGAAGTCAATATGGCAGTGTAAGTCCGGCAATCATTGTAGGCCCTGCAATTATAGCTACATTAATAAGTACAATGGTTGCAGTTATATTATGTAAACTAATTACAGGAGGCAGAAAACGATGAGTATATCCCCTTTAAAAATCGTATTATTTGTATCAGAATTTATGGTGCCGCTTGTAATATTTTACATAGTCGGTTACGGAATGCTTATGAAAAAAAATATATACGAAGACTTTGTAAAAGGTGCAAAAGACGGAATGATGACTGTTGTGCAGATTCTTCCTACACTTATCGGTCTTATGGTTGCGGTCGGTGTTTTGCGGGCGTCCGGTTTCCTGGATTTGCTTGGGAAAATATTTGTTCCAATAGCAAAAATGACCGGTTTTCCGTCAGAACTTGTTCCGCTTACAATAGTCCGGCTCTTTTCATCATCAGCCGCAACAGGGCTTGCCTTAGATGTATTCAAAGAATTTGGAACAGATTCATATATAGGAACACTGGCATCAATAATGATGAGCTGCACCGAGACGGTATTTTACACTATGAGCGTATATTTTATGGCAGCCCATGTAAAAAAGACAAGATGGACACTGCCGATTGCGCTTTTAAGTACATTGTCCGGGATAATTGCAAGTGTGTTTCTGGCGAAAATATTTTAAATAAAATATAATTTCAAAAATTTTAAAATTAATTTGAAATTAAATGCAACCTGATGAAAAAAATGTTGTCTATATTATAAAGACCTATATTAAAAGCAA
>CAJJNI010000297.1 GCA_905193085.1 uncultured Lachnospiraceae bacterium
GTAACTCGCAAGAGAGAATGACAATCGGTAAGACTGAAAAGCTAAAAGGTGTATATGAGTATAATAAAGGTTATGCAGTTTTCTGCCCTATAAACATTTTGTATGAAGGAAAAGAATATTGTATTATTTCAGCACAGTCTAAATATGGTCTGGCTAAATATGATTATATAGTTTTAAACAGTGATGCTATAGATGATGCAGTTTCTATATATCAGTAGCATAGCAGGAGGCAGTGAATAAAATGGTAAAAGAAAATCTTATAACAGTTCAGAACAAAGTAAATGATGCATGTGAAAGAGCAGGAAGAAAAACTGATGAAGTTACATTGATTGCAGTCAGTAAAACAAAACCGGTACCAATGCTTTTAGAGGCTTATAATGCCGGTGCCAGAGAGTTTGGCGAAAATAAAGTCCAGGAAATAATGGACAAGTATGATAAGCTTCCTCAGGATATAAACTGGCATCTTATAGGTCATTTACAGAGAAATAAAGTTAAATATATAATTGATAAAGTTAAAATGATTCATTCAGTTGATTCAATGAGGCTTGCAGAAGAAATCAGCAAGGAAGCTGTTAAAAAATCGGTACATATGGACATATTGCTGGAAGTTAATGTTGCCGGAGAAGAGAGTAAGTTTGGTTTTTCATGTGAAGAAGCTGCAAAAGAAGTAGAAAATATTGCAGCACTTCCAGGAATTACCGTACAGGGACTTATGACAATAGCCCCATTTGTAGAGAATCCTGAAGACAACAGGGAAGTTTTTCGTAAATTGAAGAAATTATCTGTTGACATTGCTTCAAAAAACATTGATAATGTATTTATGCGTGACCTATCAATGGGAATGACAGGTGATTACGAAGTGGCAATTGAAGAAGGTGCTACTTTGGTTCGTGTTGGAACCGGTATATTTGGCGAGCGCAATTATAATATTTAAATTTAATATAACACTTAAGAAGAATAGCTTAAATTAGTATAGAGTTATTCAACATAAGCTTTTAATAAAGGAGATTAAATATGGGAATTCGTGATGGATTATTAAACTTTTTTAATGTTGGCTCAGATGATGACTATGATGACTACGATGATTATGATGAATATGAAGATGATTATGAAGAAGAACCAAAGAAACCTCTTTTTAAAAGAAAAAATACTGCAGAAGATGATTATGAAGAAAGAGAACCGGTGAGAAGAAATAGCAAATCATCAGCAAAAATAACGTCTATGCGTCAGACAAAGAAGGGGAGCGCTAATATGGAATTATCAGTAATTAAACCAGTATCATTTGAAGAAGATGGAAGAAAAATAACAGATACACTCAGAGATGGCTGTACTGTTGTACTTAATCTGGAAGGTATAGATATAGACCTTGCACAGAGAATAATTGACTTTGCGTCAGGTTCATGCTATGCAATTGACGGCAACTTCCGCGCTATTTCAAAGAGTATAATTTTAATTACTCCGCCTGCAGTTGAGATAACAGGTGATTTTATGGAACAGGTAAATGGTTCATTGAACATTACAAATCTTGATTTTTAATATAATTAAAAGGTGCATATGAATAAAGAAGAGATTATGTTAAGAAAGCGTTTTGTGGATTTGTCAAATATGGCATATCAGAAAGGTATTCCGTTTTTTACAGATTTTTTATCCATGAATGAGCTTAACATTTTATATACTACAAGAGCAGAAGAACTTGCGGTTTCATATAGTACTTTTGGCGGTTATGAATTTGCAGAGCGTCAGATGGCAATGTTTGTCCCTGATGCTCTTTTTTATAATGTAGAATATCCTTTAAAGGTTCTTAAAGTATATCCTGAGTATCCTAAATTTGCACAGAAATTAGAGCACCGTGATTATCTGGGAGCTTTGATACATCTTGGTGTAGACAGGAGCGTAATTGGCGACATCATATTAAATAATGATAATGCATACATAGTCTGCCATGAGAAAATTGCACAGTTTTTCTGTGATGAATTAATACAGATAAAACATACAGCAGTTGAAACGGTTATTTCACAGCTGCCGGAAGAAATTACAAAACCTGATTTACAGGAAATAAAAGGAACAGTTTCATCTTTAAGGGCTGACAGTGTAGTATCTTTGGCACTGCACCAGTCGAGAAACAGCATATTAGATTTATTTAAATCACAGAAAATATTCGTAAACGGGAAACTCATAGAATCAAACAGCTTTATATTAAAAGAAGATGATATAATTTCCGTTCGTGGTTTTGGAAGATTTATTTTTAAATCTGTGCTGAATAAAACTAAAAAAGACAGACTGTATATTTTGCTTTTAAAATACTAAACATAAGGAGTGTATATTATGTCAAAAAAGATTACAGTACACAATTCAGAAAATATGCCTATATATGATATTTTAATAGAACAGGATTATGGTAAATTAGAAGAAAACATAAGAAATCTTGGCTATGAGAACAGAAGATTCTGCATAGTTACAGATACAAATGTAGGTGCTTTGTATACAGAAAGAATAGTTTCTGTTTTGGAAAACATTGCTTCAAAGGTTTGTGTTTTTACATTCGAAGCGGGAGAAAAAAGCAAAAACCTCGATGTTGTGAGAAAACTTTACACCTTTCTTATTGAAGAAAGCTTTGACAGAAAAGATGTTAT
>CAJJNI010000298.1 GCA_905193085.1 uncultured Lachnospiraceae bacterium
TAATATTTAACATTATTATTTAATGAATCAGAACTGTAATATTTAACATTATTATCTGATGAATCAGAACTGTAATATTTAGCATTACTATCTAATGAATCAGAACTGTAATATTTAACATTATTATCTAATGAATCAAAACTATACGATTTATAGTTATTAGCAGATAAATTATAAGAGTTCAATTCATTGTTATAATATGTACATGAGCAGGTGCTCACTGTGCTGTTAAAAAATACAGTAACAGACAGTGTAAGCACTGCTAATAAGTATTTCATTTTGTGTGTTTTCATTCTAGTGCTCCCAAAATATAATTACTCTGATGCATTATTGTCACCTAAAGGTTCAATTGTAATTTCAAATCGTTCTAATGCACTGTTATCGTTTCCACCTTCAAGCATTGTATTAACAATGTTATAATAAGCGCCATTTGAGCCCCCTGATTGCTGAACATTTTTAGTATTTTCAGGAAGAACGATAGTTTTTACATTGTTTTTAATGATATTTGAACTGTAGAATAATAAATGCCATCTTTTTTCTATATAATTATCAAGCTTAACAAGTTCATATAAAAGTTGTGAAAAATCTATCCGGAATTCGTTATTATTTTTTGTCAGCTTGAAGTTATTACCAACCATATTTCCATTAACAAAATTCAATGCGCAATAAAATTTTAACTTGTAGATTCCAGGGTTATTTAAATCTGAATCGTTTGACGGTTCATACGCATTAGCGTAATTGTTACTGTTTAACTTTTCATATGCATTATAGGAAAAACCAAGTATATTTTAGCATGGTTGCCCAATATTGTCTATGAAAGAATGTATCTCTGACTTTTATTTTTTGTTCAAAACGCAGAAACGGGTATGATATGAATATCAGCCACAGGTAAGTGCATTTTAAGTTGACACAAATGACAGAATTTGAATTATATTAGAAGTTTATAACATTGAAGATAACCAATTAATAAAAGACAGCTTTGAAAGGTAAAAATAATTTGTATTAAATATGTTCATTTAATTTTACTTTTCAAAGCTGAAATTTTTGTTTGACTTTTTTGAAAAATACAGATATAATAACCTTTGAACGAGTAGCAAACGAGCGTAAATCCAGTTTTGCTGCTCGTTTTTTTGTTAAAATTTATAATGAAGTAAAATTACCTGTCTGCAAATGTAATTTTACGAAATGCATTATGTGAGCCATGCTCACTATGTAATGTTGTCAAAAGTGTGTAGCTTATCAGCGTAAGTCCGGCTTATGGGTAAGAACACACTTTTTTTATGCAGAAAAAAATGAGGAAAATCAATTTCTCGCTGATGAGTGTAGAATTTTTCCTCAAATAAAACAAGGAGGATTAAGTTAGAATGGCAGAGAGTAAAAGTAACAGGATGAAGGAGATGCCGGTGAATAAGCTCATGGTTCAGATGGGAATACCGATGATTTTATCGATGGCATTGCAGGCGGTCTACAATATTGTGGACAGTGCTTTTGTTGGAAACATGAAAGTGGGAAGTGAAGCAGCCCTTAATGCACTTACACTTGTATTCCCGGTACAGATGCTTATGGTTGCAGTTGGAATCGGAACAGGTGTGGGAACTAATGCACTTCTGGCAATAACTCTTGGACAGGGGAACAATAAAAAGGCGGCAAAAGTTGCCGGAAACAGTTTGTTTTTGGGAGTAATTATTTATGCAGTATGTCTGCTGTTTGGAATATTCGGAGTGAAAGCATATATTTCATCGCAGACTGCTGATTTGGAAGTCCTTTCGATGGGAACAGGCTATCTTAGAATATGCTGTGTAATTTCATGTGGAATTATATTTTTCTCATTATTTGAAAAACTTTTACAGGCGACCGGGCGTTCCCTTTATTCTACAATCGGTCAGATTGTGGGTGCTGTAATAAATATTATTCTTGACCCTGTCATGATTTATGGTATCGGACCTGTTCCTGAAATGGGAGTAGAGGGGGCTGCTTATGCAACTGTAATCGGACAGGTCGCATCAGCAGTGTTGTTATTTGGTTTTCATTTAAAATTAAACAAAGAGTTTGAACATGGAGTTAAGCTCATGAAACCGGATATCAGAATTATAAAAGAAATCTATGCGATTGGACTTCCGGCAATAATTGCACAGGCGCTAATGTCAATCATGGTTTATGTTATGAATCTGATTTTGAAGTTCAGTCCTTCTGCACAGACTGCGTATGGATTGTTCTATAAAGTGCAGCAGTTTGTATTGTTTTTAGCTTTCGGACTTAGAGATGCAATTACACCAATTGTAGCTTTTGCATATGGCATGGGAAGCAAAAAACGAATAAAAGATGGAATTAAATATGGTCTTATATATACAGCGGTTTTGATGGTTTTGGGTATAATTATTACAGAAATTTTTCCGGGAGTATTTGCAGCTTTATTTAATACAGGGCAGTCCAGAGAGTATTTTATTGGAGCAATGAGAATTATTTCTGTAAGTTTCATTTTTGCAGGAATCAATGTAGCATATCAGGGAATTTATCAGGCTTTGGAAGGTGGTATCGAATCACTTGTGATTTCACTGCTCCGACAGCTTGTGATTATATTGCCGCTGGCAGGAATATTTTCGATTTTTGTCAGAAATGGACAGGCA
>CAJJNI010000299.1 GCA_905193085.1 uncultured Lachnospiraceae bacterium
TTTTGATTTTTGATAAATGGTGCAGTGGACATGAATGCAGTAATTGTTTTTATGGCTGCGAAAAAAAGGCATTTGAGCGTTTTTGCGATATTTTCGATAAATCACATCACAGGCTGGCAGTTTCTTATTATCAGAATAATCCTTTGTCATTTGCAGCAAGTGAGCGGATTGGCGAAAATATGGAAATTTATTATTTTCAGAAAAATGCATCTAAAATAAGAGGGCTTATGTACTGGCTTAACAGGCAGATGCTGCTTGACTGGCCGGATATTAAATATTTTAATCTTGGTGAAGATATGGGAATTAAAGGAATACGGGAAGATAAAAGCAGCTTAAGACCAGTTGAACTTAAAAAAAAATATACAGTGGAATTTATTTAGAGGAGCGTTACTGTTATGCATAAGATTTCTGACTTTATAAAAACCAACAAAATATTTATATTGATTGCACTAATTGTTTTGATGAGCTCTTTTGTTGCATTAAATTTACAGTATATTGGGAAAAACCCGTTTAATCCCCAGATAAATCTTGATAATCCTGTAAAAGTATGTGAGGGTAAAGATTCATTTTATTTCATATCAGATTCGTCAAAAAAGATATCAGTCACAGATAAAAAATTCAGGCTTAAATATGAAATTGAAGCCGGAAATTCGGATAATTGTTTTGAATATGCAGATGATATTGCACAGGATTCAGATGGAAATATTTATGTATATGACAGAATATATTCGGCAAGTGGTTCGATTGTAAAAGAAGAGCGTATAATTAAATTTGCACCGGGAGAAAAAAATGGTGAAATACTATATCAGACTAAATCTATCGACAAATCGGGAAATGCTGTTTTAAAAATACGGGGTTTATGCATACAAGATGGTACCGTTTATTTTTCAGAAATAAAAAATGACGGAATATACATTTATAAATTAGAAAATAACAGGGCACAGGAGTGTCGCTTCATAAAAAAAGAAAATGCAGTTGAAATTGTAGAAGACATAGCATTAAATTCTAAAATGGAAACAGCGGTTCTGTTCAAAAACGGTGATATATCAGTTTACAATAATACAGAAGAGAATTATGTATATAAAGCAAGGGAAAATGATACAGCCGATTATGTAAGTCTTGTTACTGAAATTACATATGATGATGAAGACAGGCTTTATATGTGCGATACAGGGCTTCGTGAAATATACAGAATGAGCAGTGGTTATACAGGTAAAGAGACTGTAATTTCAAGAGGAAAATTTGCTTCGGCAAAGAGCGACAATTTCTCGGAGCAGCCATTATATACGGGGCTTAGCGTATATGGAACAAATGTTTCGGTTTTAGTTGCAGAATACAGGTATGAGCAGGAAACAGATGAAGAGATTTATACATATAATATTGCACAGGTTTCAGATGATGGTAATACGCAGTTTTGTATCGGCAGAATCAGGGCTTCAGTTTTTCAGTGTATCTGGGCTTTTGCGGTATATTTAGCATTACTGGTTCTTATTGTTATAGCAGTATATTTTATCATAAAACTTGTGCGTTTTCTCAGAAATATCGAGCTTGAAAAGAGTGTAAAAATACAGCTTATTATGGTTATTACCGCACTTGGTGTTACAATGGGTGTATCGTACGTCATTTTCGACAGTTGTAATAGCAGATTTATTGATGAAGTTGCAGATAAGCTTCTCAATGTTTCGTATCTTATCGGAGAAAGTGTAGACAAGCAGATTCTTTCAGAGATTAAGAGCCCTGATGATTATTATACCGATGATTATAAAAAGCTTGACGAGAGCGTTAATAAAGTAATAAAAAGCAAAGCAAATAAAAAAAGTGAAATGTACTGTGTTATTTATAAAGTTCAGAACGATGTTGTATGTGAAGTTTACAGGGACGATATGGCGCATGGTGTAATGTATCCGATGGCGGGCAGATACAAAGATTCAATTGAGGAACATATAGCTGCTGAAAATGATTATGACATATCATATGAGTTTGCGTTGTCGGAAGGAACATATATGTATGCGCTCATTCCTGTCTATGATGAAGATAATAATGCTGTTGCATTTATAGAAACCGGCATGGAATATGCAAATTTCAATAAAGACAACAATGCATTATATATAAAAGTTTTATTATTTGCGGTAATGTCAGTAATAATTGTTGTGCTGATGTTTTCAGAGCTGTTGTATGGGGCAAGGGCTTTTGTTATAAAGAAAAAGCAGAAATTTAAAGATAAAATATGTTCACCTGAATTAATAAGACCTTTGTCGTTCATATACTTTTTTATTGCAAACATGTCGACAGCCTTTCTGCCTATCTACGGTATGAAGCTTTGGAACAAAAATTTTCCAATGCAGTCAGAAATGGCGGCGGCACTGCCGCTGACAGCGGAGATGGTATGTGCAGCAGGTGCCGCATTTATTTGCGGATATATAATAAGGAGAACCAAAGTTCGTGCAACATGCGTTTTAGGGGCATTATTTTATCTTACAGGAAATATACTTTCGGCATTTTCTGTTAATTTATGGATGCTTATAATGGCAAATTCATTATGTGGCATCGGAAGTGGTTTTCTAACGACTGCGTTTCACTCACGGGCAGCCGATTATGAGGATGAAG
>CAJJNI010000300.1 GCA_905193085.1 uncultured Lachnospiraceae bacterium
GAGAACGAAAATATGAAGTCGGTGTTTTAACCGCAATAGGAATGAAAAAATTTAAAGTATCACTCCAGTTTTTATTTGAAACTCTTATGATAACACTTATTGCAATTGTACTTGGCGGTATCGCAGGAGGCGCAGCTTCTGTATCCGTAACAAACTCACTTCTTGAATCACAGATAGAATCACAGGAAAATCAGGCAAATGCCAACAATGAAGCCTTCGGTCGTGAAATGGGCGGAAGTCAGGGAGGTCCGGGCTCCAAAAACGATTCTTCTGACACTAAAAATTCATCAGATGATTCTAAAGATAACGGCATGATGAAAAACATTTCAAACAAAGCTTCCAATTACATTTCAGAAGTTGATTCAGCCGCTAATTTAACAGTAATGCTCCAGCTTCTCGGAATAGGACTTGGACTTACACTTATTGCAAGTGCAGCTTCAATTATATTCATTATGCGTTACGAGCCATTAAAAATACTTACTAACAGAGATTAAGAGGAGGATAATAAAATGGGAATTCTTGAATTAGAAAATGTAAGCTTTTCATACGGTAAAACAAAAGTTTTAGATAATATTTCATACTCTTTTAATGCAGGTCATGTCTATTCAATCGTAGGTAAATCAGGTGCCGGAAAAACAACACTTCTATCTATATTATCCGGCCTTGCAAAGCCAACATCAGGACATATTTATTATGATGAAAAGGATATGGCAAAAATCAATCCATACAAATTCAGAAGCAATTATGTAGGAGTCGTATTCCAGAGTTTTAATCTGCTCACGAAACTTACAGCGGTAGAAAATGTAGTATTATCAATGGATATAGCCAAGAAAAAGATTAAAAACAAAAAAGAACATGCATATAAATTACTCGAAAGTGTTGGATTAAGTAAAGAAGAAGCTGACAGACGCGTATTAAAATTATCAGGCGGACAACAGCAGCGAGTTGCAATTGCAAGAGCACTGTCCTATGAACCAGACATAATTTTAGCAGATGAACCAACCGGAAATCTTGACGGTGAAACACAGGATGAAATATTAAAGATATTAAAAGGCCTGGCAAATAAAGGTAAATGCGTTATTATGGTAACACATTCACCTGCTGTGGCTGAACAGTCAGATTTTGTGTATACTTTAAAAAAGCAGAATTAACACAGTATTTATAACATAAAACATTATTAATATAAAGCATTATAAGATTAGAAAAACGGTACAGCTCTTTTCATGCTGTACCGTTTCCGTTTTTAATTCTTTAAGTTAAATCGTATAACCCAACCGGCACAACCTTCTGTAAATCAGAAAGACTGCATTCTATCTGAAACCCTATTTTTCCTGCACTGAAAAAAATACGCTCGTAATTCTGTGCTGTTTCGTCAATTGTAGTTTTAAATAATTTCTTCATACCAATAGGTGAACAGCCGCCATGTATATATCCGGTAAGTCCTAAAAGCTCCTTTGATTTAATCATTTCTATTTTCTTCTCACCAACACATTTAGCAGCTTTTTTCAAATCAAGCTCACATGCAACCGGTATCATAAATACATAGTGATTGTTTGATTTACCTACTGTAACAAGAGTTTTAAAAACACAGCCTGCATCTTCCCCTAAAACTGCGGCAACCTCAGTTCCCGCAATTGCATCAGTATCTGCGTAACTATGTACTTTATAATCAATTTTCTTTTTATCAAGAAGGCGCATAACATTTGTTTTATCATCATTAGACTTCGCCATATTATACTTTCCACCTTTCTTCTCATCTTTCTTACTCTCTTATATCCCGAGAACCCTTACTTCGTGCTCATCAGCATGCATTCTGGCAGACTGCTCATTTGATTATAGCATAAAATTCTTCTAAAGTGATATTTTTTTCGTAAATATATTTTGCAGCTTCTTTGCCTACATAACGAAAATGCCATGGTTCATACGAGTATCCGGTTATGTCTTCTTTTCCTTTTGGATAGCGTAAAATAAACCCATACTCACTGCAATGTTGTACAAGCCATTTATTTCCTTCACATTTTTCCTGAGTTATGTCCATTTTGGTATTGTCGCTGCACAAAATATCAAGTGCAAGTCCTGTCTGATGTTCGCTGAATCCTGCCGGAGCTGTTTCTTTTAATGTTTCCGCAAGAGCATCACCTTCACTCATGCCACTTTTTATATTTTTTCTTACATCTTCATTTACAAGCTGCTGCTGTTTTTTCCAGTCACGATAGCCTGATGCAAGCCAGTAACTATAGCCATCATCTGCAGCAGCTTTCAGCATTTGTTTTAATGAATCATATGCTTCTGCAGAAATCTTTAATCTTCCTTTGCATATCGAAACTAATTCCGGTGGCTCTTCACCAGCTCTGTTTTCTTTATTTACCAACTGTAAAATATCTTTGTTATTTTCATATATTTCACTTGCCTTTTTCTTGTCAGACTCCAAATCTGATTTTACAGTTTCTGACCCGTTGTCGGCAATATTAAAATCTTCACTTTCATAATATACATCATTACTGTCAGCAACTACAGGATTTCCGATAAAATCATGTTTTATAGTGCTTGCAAACTGCCAGGCCAACACGAGGCAGCATGTCGTAAATATTACTTTTTTTT
>CAJJNI010000301.1 GCA_905193085.1 uncultured Lachnospiraceae bacterium
CAGACATTGTCAGAGATGCCGCGCTGATGCAATTGGCATTCCGTGAGAAAAAGAAGTTGGTCCACAGATTTATCAAAACAGAATAAAAATAAAGGAGACATTTTCACATGGCTAAAATAGCAGTGGCATCAACAGATGGAAAAGTTGTTAATCAGCATTTTGGAAGAGCGGATACATTTTATATATTAGAAACAGATGAAAATAATAATTTTACATGCGTAGAAATAAGAAAGTTACCGCCGGTATGTGAGGGTGGGGAACATGATGATAATAATATGAAAAAACGGGTACAAAGCCTTGCTGATTGTGAGTATGTTCTTGTAAGCCGGATTGGAATAAGGGCAGAAAATGAGTTGAATAATGCAGGAATTGATGTGTATGAGATACCCGGATATATAGAAGAATCAGTGGATAAACTTATGAAATATTTAGCTATACAAAATATGTTTAAATAAAAATAAAATGACAGGAGAATGAGAAAATGGCAGAATTAAGACAAATTGCAATTTATGGAAATGGTGGAATTGGTAAATCAACAACAACACAGAATCTTACAGCAGGACTTTGTGAGAATGGAAAAAAGGTAATGGTTGTTGGCTGTGACCCGAAGGCAGATTCTACAAGATTATTACTTGGAGGACTGGCACAGAAGACTGTTCTTGATACAATCAGGGAAGAAGGGGAAGACATTTCATTAGATAAAATCATGAAAGAAGGTTATGGCGGAACAAGATGTGTTGAATCAGGCGGTCCTGAACCGGGTGTCGGCTGTGCAGGACGAGGTATCATAACATCAATAAATATGCTGGAAAGTCTCGGAGCATATACAGATGATTTGGATTATGTATTTTATGATGTACTTGGAGATGTTGTGTGTGGTGGTTTCGCAATGCCGATTCGAGAAGGTAAGGCAAAAGAAATATACATAGTTGCAAGTGGTGAGATGATGGCACTTTATGCCGCAAATAATATATCAAAAGGTATACAAAGATATGCAAGAAGCGGTGGTGTAAGATTGGGAGGAATTATATGTAATTCCAGGAATGTAGACAGGGAGCTTGACCTTCTTCGGGCATTTTCAAAAGAGCTTGGAACGAAATTATTATACTTTGTGCCAAGAGATAATGTTGTACAGCATGCCGAGATAAATAAAAAGACAGTTATAGAATACAGACCGGATTCAAATCAGGCGCAGGAATACAGAAATCTTGCACAGGCAGTTATTGACAACAAAGATTTTGTAATTCCAACACCTATGACTCAGGAAAGACTTGAAGAAATTTTAATGGAATACGGAATGATGGAATTAGTAGACGATTATAAAATATAATTATAAATCACTGACATATTTTAACAGAATGGAGGAAAATTAAATGGGGAAAGTTAATCAGTCAATTACAGAACTTATAGGAAGAACACCTTTATTGCAGTTAAACGGATTTGCAAAGTAGGAACTGTTGCAAAAACAGACGGAATATTAGTCGGTCCATCTTCAGGAGCAGCATTAAATGAGGCAAAGAAACCGGAAAATAAAGGCAAAAAAATCGTTGTAATTTTTCCAGATACAGGTCTTAATTACTTATCAACAAACTTGTTTCAGTAAAATGAACAACAAGTATATAATTGTAAGAAAATGTGGAAAAAGGCAGTAAAAAGTAGAAAAAAGTAAGGAAAGCATGAATATGTCATACAAAATAGCTATAGCATCAGCTGATGGAGAAAATATTAATTTAAGCTTCGGTGCGGCAGAATTTTTCTATATTTATGAGGCAGAGGGGACAGACTTTCATTTCCTTGAAAAAAGAAAATATGAGCAGAATGAAGAAGAGTCAGATGAATTAAGCAATTATCAGTTAAAAGAAAACACAGGAAATTGCGGCTCAAAAACAAAAGCTTCGTCTGGCTGTAGCAGTGGGGAAATATCTTCAAAAGTCAGAATGCTGGGAGACTGCAGATGTGTTTTGTGCGGGAAGATTGGCTTTAATGTCACAAAACAGTTTGACAAAATGGCAATAACTACATTTCCTGTAGACTGCAGTATTGACGAAGCCCTTAATAAAATAACTGCTTATTACAGTAAAACACATATAATCTAGTGTATGTATTACATATATTTTGTGGCAGGCAGCAGCATAATAATAATAATAATAATAATAATAATAATAATAATAAGACTAAAAAGCGATTGTACAAAATAAATGTGCAGTTGCTTTTTGTTTATTTTTAAATAAGTTTTTAAATCTGTAAGAAAATCATTTCTCTGATTTATCAATTAAATTTTGTTGCGGTAGTTATATATTAGTGATAATATATGTAAGGAAATTGTTATAGGTAAAAGCTATAACCTGAATAAGAAAAAAAGAAATATACAAACCCCTATTGGTTTGGTATGATTTATTTGCATATAAACATACTAAAGCGATAGGAAATATAGGAGATGATTTCGTGACTTTAATGCAGTTAAAATATGTGATTGCTGCTGCAGGAGTAAACACATTGAATGAAGCTGCCCGCAGACTTTATATTTCCCAGCCAAGTTTGTCAAGTTCTATTAAATCTTTAGAAAATGAAGTCGGATTTGATATTTTTATCCGTTCCA
>CAJJNI010000302.1 GCA_905193085.1 uncultured Lachnospiraceae bacterium
ATACTGTCTCCGGTAAATAAAATAAGTGTTTCTTTTTCCATTTTCTTTTCCTCCAAAATTTCATGTTTTATTGTAACAAGATTATTAACCCATTTCAAGTAATAATGTTCTTTTGTTTAATGTAATTAAACATGCTGATTATTCCTTTATCTTCTTAATTACATTTTCCATATTGATATAATTTTTGTCAGGTGATTCTTTTATATATTCTTCTCTCATCTGCCTGTTAGTCGACTCTAACTCATTTTTCAAATCTCTTGCCGAGAGCCTTAAAGCACCCTGACCTATTATTATCATCTGCTCAAGTCCGTCTGATGTTGCAACTCTCACATGATTGTCCCTGCTTAATTTGTGCGCTGTCTTTTCTATATACATATCTGCAGTTTCTGCTTCTTTTGTATATACAACATCAATATTGTGATATTTTGACACTTCTCCGGGATTACCTTTAACTTTATAGGCATCAAATACAAGTATGAGATTACATTTCTTAAACCCCTGATAATTGCTGAGTAAATCCATAAGCTTGTCCCTTGCAGAAGACAAATCACTCTTTGCAAGTTCATTTAATTCTTCCCACGCAAATATTATGTTATAACCGTCAACAAGCAGAAATTCTTCCCTGTTTGAAACAGTTTTTTTACGCTTCTTTTTCTCTTCTATTTCAAGGTTTCTTACCTTGTCTTTCATTTCTTTTTCATATCCAAATGATGATGAAGAACTGCGCTTTCTTTTTATATCGCCAAATGTGCGGCGGAAGATTTCTTCAAGTTCTTTATCTTCCTCGTATGTTCCCTTATATTTCTTAGAAGCGGCATTTATTCTTGTCTCATTGAGAAGCTCATAGCTTTCTTTTTTCTCTGTGCGGTACGGAAGATGCATGTACTTATCTACTTCGTCCCATGAAACCGTAAACCCTGCACCATGAGAACAAAATACTGAGCCTGTTGGATTTTCCAAATCAAGTTCGCTGTCATATGCAATTTTTTCTATAACCTCATTTGTATTATGGCAGGGTCCATAGCCTTCATAGCGGCATGTAACTTTTCCTTTTCCTTTCGTATAAGAAGCAAGTGTTACAGGATAACCAAAAAATGCGGCAACAGGAACACTTCCCTTTATAACAGCTTTATCATTGTCAATTAAAGGCGCCTCAAATTTTCCGTTCATCTGCTGTAAATCTGTCATTGCCCTTCCAATGTTTTCAGAAGGAACTTCAAGTTCTATTGAATAATATGGCTCTAAAAGAATGGATTTTGCCCTTTTTAACCCATTTCTTACAGCTCTGTATGTTGCCTGTCTGAAATCTCCGCCCTCTGTATGTTTTAAATGCGCCCGCCCATTTATAAGTGTAATTTTCATATCAGTAATTGGCGAACCTGTAAGTACACCTAAATGTTCTTTTTCTTTTAAATGGGTATATATAATCCTCTGCCAGTTTTTGTCAAGATAATCCTCTGAAATATCTGTTGCAAATTCAAGACCGCTGCCCTCACTTAACGGTTCAAGCAAAAGATGAACTTCCGCATAATGTCTTAACGGTTCAAAATGTCCAACACCTTCAACGGAACTTTCTATAGTTTCCTTATATAAAACGCCGCCTGCCCCAAATTCAGTCTGGATATTAAACCTGTCCATTATTACACTTTTTAAAATTTCTATCTGTATTTCTCCCATCACCTGAACATGAATTTCTTCAAGTGCTTCATTCCACAATACATGTAACTGAGGTTCTTCCTCTTCAAGTATTCTTAATTTTTCAAGCAAAGTAACAATACTTACTTCTCCTACAGGATATACCCGATATGTCAAAACTGCTTCTAAAACAGCCTGCGGCATATCATCTTCAAATCCCAGTCCCTCTCCGTCATAAGTATCATCAAGCCCCATAAGCGTACATACCATACCGGCACTTACTTCTCTTACTGTTTCATATTTACTTCCATTGTAAATTCTTATCTGGTCTACTTTTGCCACCGATTTATCTGCTTTTTCTACATTTTTACACTTTATTACCTCTTTTACCGACAATTTTCCACCGGTAATCTTTACATGCGTAAGCCTTCCGTCTTTCTCATCTCTTGTAATTTTAAATACCCTTGCGCCAAAATCTTCTGAATATACCGGGCTTCTCGTATATTCATAAAAAATATCGACAAACTCTTCTACACCATCTAATTTTAACGCAGAGCCGCACATACACGGAAATACCTGACGGTTTATAACAGCCTCTTTAATCAGCGAATCATCAATACTTCCATTTTCCATATACTGCTCTAACATTTCTTCATCGCACATTGCCAGATTTTCATAGAAATAATCATCTTTATTTGAAAAATCAATAATATTATCGTTCAGCTCATTTCTGATTTTTTCTATAACTTCTTCTTTTGTAATATCTGCTATATCCATTTTATTCACAAAGATAAATGTAGGAATATTATATTCACGCAAAAGATACCACAGTGTCTTAGTATGTCCCTGTATGCCTTCAATCGCGCTTACTACAAGTATAGCATAATCAAGTACAGATAGTGTACGCTCCATTTCAGCCGAAAAATCTATATCTCCCGGAGTATCAAGAAGAG
>CAJJNI010000303.1 GCA_905193085.1 uncultured Lachnospiraceae bacterium
CATGTTTTTGGGTTCGTCCGTTAGAATAATTAACCATAGAAAAAGGTCCGCTTAAGCGGACCTGACAAAATTAAGCCAAATCCTCTCATTGTTCGATTACTCGCTCTGGCAGGCACCTTCCCAAACGGGGGTTGCCGCAGCTTCACAGGTCCTTGCACCTCCACTGCTCTTAATAAGAGAATAACTTCGTTCACATTGTAACTATACCATACATTACTTTAAACATATAGTCAAGCTGTTTTTTAATTTTTTACATAATTAGTTGGTGTATTTCACTATTAAATCCCACACATCTGATTTTTCAAGGCCTAACTTCCATGCTGCAACACCGGCAAGCTTATATTCTTTCATTAATTTAAGTTTCTCTTCCATTGAAGCGGAATCTTCAAGCCACATCTTATATGTTGAACCATCTGCATCATACTGTAAATAATTCTGTTTTAATGTATCGTCCCACTGTGTCTGTGCTCCGCTCTGTGCAACAATTTCTTCCATTCTGGACATTCCAACAGCCTCACTGCTAAGATGATATGGAACATATTCTGCTGAAGTTGCATCTTCTGCCGCAATTTCTTCGGCTGTCTTTGGGGTCTCCTTCCATAGTCTTGTATAAAATGGTATTGCATTTATAACTTTTTCAGCAGGAACTTCTGCTAGTGTAGCCTCGATTCCTTCCTTAACAAATGGAAGTGAAGCTACAGAACCACTCTCTGTTGAGGAAGCATTGTGCTCATCATATCCCATTATAATGACATAATCAGCAACTGTTCCCTGTTCTTTTCTGTCATAATAATCAGTGTATCCAGGAACATAATTATCTATAGATAAAACAATTCCATTCGCGCGGCATTTTGTTGAAAGCTCTCTTATAAACTGAATAAAATCTTCTCCACTCTCAGGTGCAACACTTTCAAAATCAATATTAAGTCCATCAAGATTATGTTCAACCGCTGCCGAAATTAACTGATTTATAAGTCTTTCACGCCTTGATGTATATGATAAAACCTCTGAGGTTGATACTTCACTTTTAAAATTATCTACAAGTCCCCACACTTCCATTCCACATCTGTGAGCAAGGTTTACATACGAATCACTTGCAATTGAAGAAATGTTTCCTTCATTATCAGACAGACTAAACCATGTAGGACAAATTGTATTAACACCCTTCATATTTTCTATATTTGAAGAAAGTTTGTTGTTGGCACTTGCACTTGTAACCTGATGCCAGACCATATTAATAGTATAATCTTTTGTTATATTAGTATAAACCGGCTCTTCAAAAGCAATTGCAACCTCTTTTGCTGTACCATTTGTACAGTCTTTCTTGCGCACATATCCTGTAAATCCGTCATCAGTGTATACTTTATACCAGTTCTCGCCTTCTTCAAGAATATATGCCGGAGTTTTCTCATCAATTGTTTTTAAAATCTCACTTTTTATATTGGCACTCACTCTGATATCTGCAGATTTCTTCTTTGCTGTTATGGCTTTATCTTCTATTGATTTAGTGTATATATGAACACGGTTAGGTTCAGTATAAATATTGTACTGCATACCTGAGTACATTGCTACAAAATCAAGTGCCACATAACAATTATCACTGCCTTCTGTCTTTACAATCTGATAAGCTGTGCCCTGCTTATTCTTGCCGACAGAATATTCGCTGCTTCCAACTTCAGCTCTGATAATATCAGTCGGTGTTGTAAAAATAAGTACATTTTCATTTGAATCCCAGTAAAATCTTTCATTAAGATATTTATCTATTATATCAATAGGAACATAAATCTGTCCATCTATCTGTACACCTTTTGTATCAAGTAACTCAGAATCTACAATTACAGCCATTTCATCGGATTTATTCATACCTAAAATCCCACTGTCACTCCCTGTCTCAAAGCCAAAATATCCCTGTATGTCAGCTTTTGTTTCAGACGGGGTGCGCTTTTCAATTTCCCGTGTCACAACGCAAATCGCCAATATTATAATAATAAAAACAACCGCAACAATAAATGGCATGATATTTATTTTCTGTCTTTGTTTTTTCATGTTTTATCCTCCACCAGAAAGCTTTTATGTATAAAAAAAATGTATTTCTATCGAATAGCAATCCCTCATAAATGAGGGACTGCCAATGCAACAATAGTATAACACATTTTTATTATTTCGCCACATTAATTTTTATAAATTTACAGTTAATAAAAGGTAATTAAAGCAGCGGATATTAAATTAATCGTCTTTTAAATTTTCTCTTACTTTTACAATTTCTTATACAATGCCTTTTCAGTATTGGGGGAATCCTGTCCTTTCTTTTTAATCAAACATAAAATCTGTACAATCTTACATAAGAGAATGTGATAATATCTCCAAAAGAGTAAATGTTTCCTTATGCAACAGAAAAGGTGAAGGCTCAAAAGGAACCATTCTGATTTTAATACGGAAATTTTTCTCAATGTCTCTGCCAAATCTTTGTACTCCAAATGTAGAAACATAATGAAAATTACCGCTTATATTTAATCCTTCAAGCTCTGTAACGCATTCTTCAAACCGGCTGATTTTCCACTCATTAA
>CAJJNI010000304.1 GCA_905193085.1 uncultured Lachnospiraceae bacterium
AACAAAAATCTCCCCTAAAGACAAACTTTTTATAATTTAACCGGTTTGTCTTTAAGGGAATCAAAATATTTGGATTATATTTTCAGATTTTCAATTTTATTATTACACTTATTACAAATTAACATTTGCACATGCTTTTAGAAAATTAATTATATTCTCATCACTTACATTGCTGTCTATACCTACACATGATATTGAAATTTCATGTTTTGCATTATCTCCGTCTTTAATAAGTTTTTCTACTTCTGTAAAAACTTCATTTTCTGATGCATTCATTAATCGTGCCGGTGAATAGCGGGCATTTAAATAAACATTTGGAAGTGCAGCTCTTACAGCTTTCATATCTGAACCGGCTCCTACTTCTGC
Source organism: uncultured Lachnospiraceae bacterium (assembly GCA_905193085.1). GTDB lineage: Bacteria > Bacillota > Clostridia > Lachnospirales > Lachnospiraceae > CAJJNI01. The sequence goes on from CAJJNI010000304.1 coordinate 367, forward strand.
AAATGTAAGCTCAGGAATCTTTGAATATCCGTCAACAACATGCTCCATAGACTGTCCACAATGATGAATACCAAAATTTTTAAAAGTTTCAGCCAGTCTTTTATCATGTTCTAATAAAAACTTCTCATACAATTCATTAGAAATCATTTCTACAGAACAATTTGATGTCAGATAGCACTCCGGAACTGTCTGTTTTGTTATTGCTGTAACTCCCGCTGATACAACAGGACTTAAAGCTTTAAATCTTTTTCCTATATCTATACTTAAATCAGTTATTTTAGTGAGTAAATCTTTAACCTCATCAGGTGCTGTATAATATGAAACCATTAACTCCTGTCCCATTAAATCCATTGCAATATTCTGGATTCCCATAAGATTAATGTGTGTTTCCACATGACCATATTTATCCACAAGATAATCAATCTGTTTCTGTGTTTTCGCCCATACTTTATTAGTATCCAAATCAACATCTTCAACTTCATCAATTGTATCTTCGTCAAGTTCCATACATACTACCTGAGGAGAGTTATTTTCCTGATACTTTATTTCACACCCCATTATCTCAGAATATAAATATCCTGCTGCTAACAAATCTGAACCGATAAGTGGTCTTTTTTCAGGATTTTTTTCGCCAATACCATATTCTCCAAAATGTTCATATAAAGCTTTTCTCATTTTAACATCACATTCCATACGATATTCAGGTTCATCAAAAAAATCCTGTGTAAAATGAATATCTGCATTTTTGTACCACCATGATGGGTGGAAAGTTATATCATGTTTAACTGTCATCTCATCTTCTCCTTATCTGTCTGCCATTACATGCAATTTATCATATAACATTTCCTGGTCCTTTGGATCCTTACAATATGTAACTGCTATAAGTTTTGTTTCAGGTGTCCACAACTTTTCAAAAACAGGAAAACTTTCTTCACATGTTCCAACTGCTCTCGCATTTAAAATAATTCCACTTCCTGAAAATTCCGGTGCAAATACTTCCGGATTATTTGGCGAAGGATCTGTCTGGATTGAAAATGCACCATCTGCTGCCGTTATATGCTTCATTCCCTTTACCATATCAATTTTACCTTCCCACACACCACAGGAATGATAAACTGTTCCACCAAAAGTCTCTCCGATTTTCTCATCAGATTCTCTAAATAAATCAATATAATCATCAGATTTAATCATAATAGAATTATCATCGCTCATTCCTGCACCTTTAAATGCTCTGCTGCTTGCAAATCCATGTCCCGGTCTTGCAAGTGTATCTCCTAACAGTTCCTGCTGTTTCTTTAAAAAATCAATTAAAAGTGTAGTTGTAAGTTCTGATGCTTCTTTAACAGAATCAGGATCATCATATATTTCCATAAACAAATCCGTAACCGGCAAAAGATATGACAACATATTAAGCGGTGCCTGAATATCACAAAAAGAAATCGGCAGTTTTCCTTTTGTCTTCTCAAGGAAATACTCTTCCATATTAAGTATATGTTTTCCAATTTCTGTCTCGGCTATAGGTTTATAATCTGCATTTAAAATCTCCTCCGCAGTTGTAAACGGCTGCTTTACAGAAGGAGCCTGATCTTTTTCCCATACATAATCGGCGCCAAAACTTGCTGCAATATATCCAATACCATACCATGGTTCCAAAAAATTTGCTATATCAGCTTTATACTGCATACTTGCCTTTAATGCTCCAAGCTGCAATGCCAGAGATTCTTTGAAATCTCTGCATTTATCATAAAAAACTCCATCCGCCCGTACACGCCTGTAAACTAATAGTCCGGATTTATCTTCTTCAAAAAATTTTCTGTTTCTCTCTAATAAAGATTCCTCATATTCTGCATATTCATCTAAATCAAAATTTTCAACATTAATTGGTTCAACATGCGTTCCCTGCGAATCTCTGATAGAAGAATCAAATTTCTGTGCCAAAACTTTCACCTCGTTATTTTTATTTAATACATTTAACAAAATTTGATTATATCATAAATATAAGTTTTTTACAATCCACAGATTTTAAAAAACAGCCTGAGGTTTTGCCGCCTCTTCTCTCGCACTTCTTCTGCATTCGCGATAAACTTTTACAGCTTTCTCTGCCTCATATGTATAAAGGTTATTTAATCTTTCTTTTGCCCCTGCAACCGATATTTCAAGATTACATACACTCAGGGCAGCAGTAAGAGAATCACATC
>CAJJNI010000305.1 GCA_905193085.1 uncultured Lachnospiraceae bacterium
ATCAGCTTGAAAACATAGCTCTTACAATAACATGTATGGGTTTGCTTTTACAATGCAAAAAAAGTAATGAAAGATAGATAGGATAAAGTAGTAAAAGTTCCCTATTAAGTTGTATGTTTGGCAAAAAACAAAGGAGTTGATTAGGATGTATGTGGAAGGTTGGTCAAATTTACCTATATGATGTAAATTCCCATTTAATATGGTCGAATTTATCTATAATTATGTAACACAAAATTTAAGTCGATTATTTTGCTTGTTATTTAGTGATGTTCGGGTAATAACTATAGTTATATTATCAGTATGGGTAGCAATTTGTATAGTGTTTGGAATTATAGCTTATAAATTTATCAGGAAAAGAAAATACATAATATGGGGGATAGTATCGTTTTTATTGACAATAGGTATAGTTGCTCCTATATATATTTATATTGTTTATAAAAATAATAATCTGCTTGTGGTTTTATTGGAAGATTTTTTGACAATAGCCTGGTATGCAGGAAGTCTTATAGGGGTTAGTATCAGATTAAGGAAGAATAAATTTAACAAGTAAACTATAAAGATAATGATAAGGAATGGCGTATATGCAATTAAATGAACAATCAAAAATAATATATAAAAATCACAATTATAATTATACATTTTTGCAGAGACAAATTGATTATGTTAAAAATAAAATTGTTTCTGCAAATATGGACGGTCAGACGCCTGTTGTTTTAGCATTGCAAAGGACGCCAATGCTTATAAGCTGTATGTTTGCATTGCTTGATTTACACATTCCGTTTCTGCCGGTTGATATTAATCAGCCGGCAGAAAGAATCTGTGAGATGTTAGAGCAGGCTAACGCGGAGTGTGTTATAACAGATATAGAATCGCAGGATAATATTGTTTTTGATAATCTTACAAAAATTTATTGCACTGAAGATGAAGCAGACAACTATGTTTACCGTAAATCAGATAAAAAATATAATAATGATATAGCATATGTGTTGTTTACTTCTGGTACTACAGGAAAACCAAAAGGTGTTGAAGTTACAAGAGAAGGATTGTCAAATTTTATTTTGGGAGTTACAGACATTATAGATTTCAGTGCCAGAAAGAAAATAATTTCACTTACATCATTTACATTTGATATATTTTTCTTAGAAACAATACTTGCATTGTCACAGGGACTTACAGTCATACTGGCTTCTGAAGATGAAAGAAAAAATCCAAAAAAAATTGAAGAACTTATATTAAATAATAATGTGGATATGATGCAGATTACACCATCAATGATGGAGTTGCTTTACATATATAACAGAGACCTTAAATTTGTAAATAGTCTTAGTGAGATTATGCTTGGTGGAGAAAAGTTACCGCAGCATATGCTTGAGATATTGCAGGGCACAGGCAATGTTAAAATATACAATATGTATGGACCGACTGAAACAACTATATGGTCGACAGTAGCAGACCTTACCACTGAAGACTATGTACATATTGGTAAACCTATTAAAAATACAAAAATTTATCTTATGGATGAAAATTTAAATGTTGTACCAAATGGTGAATCAGGAGAAATTTGTATAGCAGGTGTCGGACTAGCAAATGGATATGTTAATAGTATGGAACAGACAGAAAAGGCATTTATATATACGGTTGATGGACAGAGAGTGTATCGTACAGGTGATTTAGGGAAAAGAGATAGTCATGGAAAACTTATATGTTTAGGAAGAAAGGACAGTCAGGTAAAAATACATGGACATAGAATTGAATTGGAGGATATAGAGTGTAATATTAAGAAAATGAAAGAAATTGTTGACTGCATAACTTGTGTTGAAAAAAATAAAGGAGATATTCTTGTTGCTTTTTATAAGGCATCAGAGTGTATAGAAGAAAATAAAATAAGAAATTTTGCAGGGAAGTACCTTCCGGAGTATATGTTACCGGTACAGTATGTTCATGTTAAGGAGTTTATTTATAATACTAATGGAAAAATAGACAGAAAAGCCATGTTGGAAAACTATGCAAAAAAACAGAAAAATCAGGTCAATAGCATAAATAATCAGGATGAGTGTATACGGATAATAAGAAAATGTATTAATAAGGCTGAAATGGATATTACAGTTGAAACAATGTTTGAGGATATGAATTTGGATTCAATAGAGTATGTACAGATGATAGTTGAGTTAGAAGATTTTTATTCAATAGAATTTGAACCGGAATGTATGGCGGGTCAGTATTTTGAAAAAGTTTCAGATTTAAAAGATTATATTAAATTTAAATGTTGCAGGGAGGTGAGCTGACAGATGAAATCAATAACAGAATTGCCTTTAAATTATAATGCTCAGATTCAATCTGATATTGGAATGGCAGGGTTGTATTCGCTAATGACTGCGGATGCATATGGAGGAGAAATAAATTCAGTTATTTCGGAATTTTCTATAAAACAGAATAATG
>CAJJNI010000306.1 GCA_905193085.1 uncultured Lachnospiraceae bacterium
AATATACATCGCGCAGGCGTTCGTTGTTGATAACCAGCAGGGCATCCACATGCTGAATATCAGCGGAAAGAATTGTGATGTTTATGTGAAAATATTTATTGAAATTTACCCCATACAGGGTATATTATATAAATGTAAAATGATTTTGGAGGGTACCCGAATGGATAAAATTAAGCAAAATGCGTATGCTAAAATAAATTTAGGACTTGATGTTGTAAGAAGGCTTGAAAATGGTTATCATGAAGTGAGTATGATAATGCAGACGGTATCACTTTGCGATAAAATTACAATTTGCAAAAATAGCGGACACGGAATAGAAGTATTTACAAATAAAGCTGAACTTCCGGGAGATGAAAATAACCTTGTATATAAAGCCGCTGCATTACTTTGTGACGAATTTAAAATAGAAGACGCAATTGCGATAGAGCTTGAAAAAAATATTCCTATTGCAGCAGGGCTTGCAGGTGGAAGTTCCGATGCAGCAGCGGTTTTTCGGGGAATGAATGAGCTGTTTTCATTAAAACTTTCAATTGAAGATATGCAAAACAGAGCGGTTAAGCTTGGCGCAGACATTCCCTACTGTATAACCGGAGGAACTTATTTGTCAGAAGGAATAGGTGAGAAATTATCACAAATAAAATCATTTGACGACTACTATGTGCTTCTTGCAAAACCGGATATTTCAGTTTCTACAAAATGGGTTTATGAAAATCTTAATCTTTCTTCTATTAATAAGCACCCTTCAATAGCTGAAATAAAAACTGCAATTGAAAATGGTAATTTAAACGGAATGTGTGAAAAACTTGAAAATATTCTTGAAAGTGTTACCGTGACAAAATACCCTGTAATAGATGAGATAAAAGCGGTAATGAAGTCAGAAGGGGCATTAAGCTCACTTATGAGTGGAAGCGGGCCAACAGTATTTGGAATATTTGATGATATAGAAAGAATTAAAACCTGCAAAAATAAAATTGAAGAATTAAAACTTGCAAAAGATATATGCATAACACAGCCGGTTATCAATCCGTATAGTATTTAACATATAATGGTATTTTAGTAACTTATATTAATTAAATGAATAAATTTAAGATATTGCACAATTTTGTCCGTGTCATAAAGATATATTATATTTTATTTTTGGAAATGTGTTTCAAATGCAAACATAATGATTAAACTATAAAGATTTGGAAATAATGAAAAGGATAGGAAATTAAAGGTTTCTATCCTTTTTTTCTGTTTAATTATAATTTCTGAAATACATTCTGCGAATAGGGCAGAGTATATGACAGACGGGATAGGAGATGATTATGTGGAAGTATCTTCTGATATTAATTTAAATATTGCTGAGTTTGAAAAGATTTTTGCTGACTGTGCCGATGTCAGGAAAAATGTTTTCTTTCTGGGAAAAGATTTTGATGTAAAATGTTTTATCGCGCATGTTGAAGTTACGGTTTCTAATGTTTCAATGGCAGATTCGGTAATGGGAAAAATGATTATGATGATGCAGAATATGCAGGCATCTGAGATTTTAAAATGTGTTGAAAAAAACGGTGTTGGAATTGTTGATGCAATGGTGCTTACTTCAATGGAAGATGTTGTGAGTGGAATGCTCACTGGTGATTTAGTATTTTTTATTGATGGTTTTTACGGTGCATATAAAATTCCGGTTAAAGGATATCCAAATATGGGTGTTACTGAAAACACTGCGGAGCCAAATATTCGTGGCTCAAAGGAAGGATTTGCAGATTCTGTCAAGGCAAACACTGCCCTTATAAGAAAACGGGTGCGCAGCAATAAGCTTAAAGTAAAAGAAATAATGGAAGGGGTCCGTTCTAATACTACGATTGCACTTTGTTATATTGAAGATATTGTTGCACCAAATCTTGTCGAAGAAATTGAGCAGTATTTAAATCAGTATGAGATAGATGGCATTTTTGACAGCGGAATGCTTATTCAGTTAATGGAAGAGTCAAAATATTCACCATTTCCACAGTATCAGGCAACAGAAAGGCCTGACAGGGCGGCTATGGCAGTTTTAGAAGGAAGGGTGGTCCTGCTTGTTGATAATTCTCCTATGGCAGTTTTACTTCCGGCAAACTATCACAATTTTTTCGTGACAACAGATGATTACTATAACAGGTGGGAAGTAGCATCAATGAGCCGGATTATAAGATACATTGCTTCTGTTATTGCAATGTTTCTTCCTGCATTTTATTTATCTGTTATACAGTTTCATTCACAGGTTGTTCCTGCAACGCTTATACTTACATTTGCATCAGCAAGGAAAGGAGTTCCTTTTTCGCCTTTTGTAGAAATTCTGCTGATGGAAATAGCATTTGAGCTTTTAAGAGAGGCTGGAATAAGAATTCCAGGTAGTCTTGGTAAATCTATAGGAATAGTAGGAGGACTTATTGTCGGACAGGCAGCAGTAG
>CAJJNI010000307.1 GCA_905193085.1 uncultured Lachnospiraceae bacterium
AAAAAGAGAATCATTTGGCAGTAAGTGGGGATTTATACTTGCATGTATTGGTTCGGCTGTTGGAATGGGAAACATCTGGATGTTTTCTACAAGAGTATCATTATATGGGGGTGGTTCATTTTTAATTCCCTACATAATTTTTGTTATTCTGATTGGTTCTACAGGTATAATAGGAGAAATGAGCTTTGGACGTGCGACAAAGTCTGGTCCGATTGATGCATTTGGCTATGCCTGTGAAAGAAAATCAAAGAGAAAAGTCGGTGAAGCATTAGGTTATATTCCTGTTATAGGTTCACTTGCAATGGCAATTGGTTACACGGTTGTCATGGGCTGGATACTTAAATATATGGTAGGAACTTTTATCGGAAGCACATTAAGTCCGGAATCTGTAGATGAATTTGCCGGGCAGTTTGGTAAAATGGCTTCTTCGTTTGGAAATAACATATGGCAGATTATAGCTCTTATTTTATGCATGGCTATTCTCATGCTTGGTGTTGGAAAAGGAATAGAGAATGCGAATAAAGTTATGATGCCGGTATTTTTCTTTTTATTTGTAATTCTTGGTATATATGTAGCATTTCAGCCGGGTGCAATAGAGGGGTATAAATATATATTCCGTATTGATTTAGATGCCCTGGCTAATCCAAAAACATGGATTTTTGCACTTGGACAGGCATTTTTCTCACTGTCTGTTGCGGGTAACGGAACACTGATTTATGGTTCATATCTTTCTGATGAAGAAAATATCCCTGCGTCTGCAGCAAGAGTGGCTTTTTTTGATACACTTGCCGCCATGCTTGCAGCACTCGTTATAATTCCTGCAATGGCAACAACAGGAGCTGTATTAAATCAGGGAGGCCCAGGGCTTTTGTTCATCTATCTTCCTAATTTGATTAAGTCAATGCCGGGAGGTTTTATTATAGCAATAATATTTTTTATTGCAGTATTTTTTGGAGGAATGACATCATTAATAAATTTGTATGAAGCACCTATTGCTTCTGTGCAGGAGAAAGCAAAAATAGGAAGAGTTCCTGCCTGTGCGATAATTGCAGTTATCGGAATGATTGTATCCATATTAATTCAGGGAATTGTTTCAGACTGGATGGATATACTTTCAATTTATATTTGTCCGCTTGGAGCCGGACTTGCCGGAATAATGTTCTTCTGGGTATGTGGAAAACAATATGTTGAAAGCCAGGTTAATAAAGGAAGGGAAAATAAATTTACAAAATTATTTTATCCGGTATGTAAATATATTTATGTTCCGGTCTGCTTAATAGTTCTCATACTCGGTATAGCTTTAGGAGGTATAGGCTGATGCAGCAAAGTGGTTCTGAAATTATAGAAATTAAAAACTTTGAGGATAAAAGGCTTGATGTATATGCAAGACTTACTGAAAATCAACTGCTTAATCATGCTGAACCACAGAAGGGAATGTTTATCGCAGAAAGTCCGAAAGTAATAGACAGAGCGTTAGACGCAGGCTATGAGCCTGTGTCTGTTCTTGTTGAGAAAAGACAGATAGATGCTCAGGCATCATCAGTATTATCAAGATGTGATGGTATACCTGTATTTACCGCTGAATTTGATATACTTACAAAGCTTACGGGGTTTAAACTGACAAGGGGAATGTTGTGTGCGATGAAAAGAAAACCCCTTCTTTCCATTGAAGAAATCTGTAAAAATGCAAGGAGAATAGCAGTTCTTGAAAATGTGATGAATCCAACTAATGTAGGAGCAATTATCCGCTCTGCGGCTGCACTTAATATAGATGCAGTAATTCTTGCAGACGGGTGCAGCAATCCTTTGTATCGGCGTGCAATCCGCGTAAGTATGGGAACAGTATTTCAGATTCCGTGGACTATAATGAAAGATGGCGAAAGCTTTGCAGATGAGGGAATATCAAGGCTTAAAAATATGGGGTTTGTGTCTGCTGCCCTGGCACTTACTGACGATTCAGTATCACTTGATTACCAACCACTCGCCAAAGAAGAAAAACTTGCAATTGTTCTTGGGGCAGAAGGTGATGGTCTGTCTGTTAAGACAATAAAAGCATGCGATTATACCGTAAAAATTCCAATGTCACATGGAGTTGATTCACTGAATGTGGCAGCGGCCAGTGCAGTTGCGTTCTGGGAGCTTGCAAAAAAAAGACTTGAAATCTCAAGTCTTAAAAGCTGCAACCGCAGCACCCTGACGGGTAGTTTCGATAAATCGTTATTTGAACTTTGTAGTGTAAAATCATAATAATCATAGCTGATAAATTTATGGTTGTCAATATAAAAATAAAAAATAATACTATAATGATGGGATAATTTTAAATTTCCTCATTTGTAAAACTAACTTCCACCCCTATATGACTTGTCGTGGAAGTTA
>CAJJNI010000308.1 GCA_905193085.1 uncultured Lachnospiraceae bacterium
CACCGGATTCCTTTTCTGATGGAGGAAAGTTTAACAATATTGATGCAGCTATGCGTCAGGTTGAAAAAATGGTAGATGAGGGTGCTGACATAATTGATGTCGGCGGTGAATCTACAAGACCGGGCTACACAGTTATAAGTTCCCAGGAAGAGATTGATAGAGTTGTACCTGTAATAGAGAAGATAAAATCTCAGTTTGATGTGCCTGTTTCTATTGATTCATATAAGAGTGCAGTTGCGTCAGCGGCTGTTGAAGCTGGTGCTGATTTAATTAATGATATATGGGGCCTTAAAAGAGACCCGATGATGGGTAAGACTGTAGCGAAATATGACTGTCCATGCTGCCTTATGCATAACAGGGCGAAAGCTGAATATACTGACTTTTTAAAAGAGGTGTTTATTGATTTAAAAGAGACTATAAGACTTGCTTTGGAAAGTGGAATTTCACAGGATAAGATTATTCTGGACCCGGGTGTAGGTTTTGCAAAATCATATGAACAGAATCTTGATGTACTCAAATATCTTGAGGATTTTCATCAGTTTGGCTATCCTATGCTTCTTGCCACATCAAGAAAATCTGTTATTGGAAATACTTTAAACCTTCCTGTAGACGAAAGAGTGGAAGGAACAATTGTCACAACAGTAATGGCAGCAATGAAACATTATTCATTTGTAAGAGTTCATGATGTAAAGGAAAATAAAAGAGCAATTCATATGACAGAGGCTATTATGAAAAGAAGCATGTTTGAAATTTAACATTTTGATGGGAGAAAAGTGGAGAAAATGGACAAGATTATAATAAAAGATTTGGAAATATATGCAAATCATGGTGTTTTAAAAGAAGAAAGGGAGCTTGGACAAAAGTTCGTTGTTTCGTGTGTGCTTTATCTTGATACGAGAAAAGCTGCATCAGATGATGATATTAATCAGACAATTGACTATGGAAAAATATGTTTCAGAATAACAAGATTTTTGACAGAACATACATATAAGCTTATAGAAACAGCGGCTGAGGAAATGGTAAAAGAACTTCTCTACACAATTCCTGCCATAGAAAAAATTGATTTTGATTTATACAAGCCGTGGGCTCCGATAGGACTTCCACTGTCTAATGTCGGTGTGTCAATATCAAGAGGCTGGCATGATGCTGTTATAGCTTTAGGCTCTAATATGGGAGACCGCGAGGCCTATTTAAAGCATGGTGTTAATTCAATAGAAAATTCAAAGGACTGTCGTCTTGTATCAGTTTCTAAATTTATAGAAACAAAACCATACGGAGTTACAGACCAGCCTGATTTTCTTAACGGCTGCATGAAAATCAGAACATTGCTTCCTCCACAGGAGTTACTTGAATTTTTACAGCAGATAGAACATTCCGTAAACAGGGTAAGAGAGGGAAGATGGGGACCTAGAACACTTGACCTTGACATATTGTTTTATGATGATTTGATAATTGATACAATGGAACTTACAGTTCCTCATATAGACATGCAGAATAGAGATTTTGTACTTGTTCCGCTCAATCAGATTGCACCGAATCTTTTCCACCCGGTACTGCATAAGACGATTTCCATGCTGTTAGCTGAATTAAAACAAAGATAAGTACAACAGAAGAGGATTTTCAAACAGATATTACAATTATAGAAAGGACTGCCACATTTTTTATTGCGGCAGCCCTTTTTCTATAATTTATATAATATGTTATAAATGAGCAAATTTAAAATATTGCACAATTGAAAACAGAACGAGATTATTTTTGTGCATTTTTCTGTATTTGTTCATATATAGTTAATCTTTATAGATTGACAAATCAAATACATCTGATAACTTTTCTACATGTACAGCTCCATTTGCAGGAGTTCTGTAAGCATCAGAAGTTTCTTTTAATTTATAAAAATAAATATATCTTGATGTGGTGTTAATTTTTTCATAATGTCCTTCGGCTATAATATCGTAGTCGGTATTATCATTCTTTTTCATTCGGCATAACATACCGTTCTGTTCATCATCTACCTGGAAATATATGTAATTGCTGTCAATGTTATAGGTAGATATACGCTGATTAATTACTGTTTCAGGTGTTTTGACTGTAGCTGTAGTATTAATTTTCTTTAATTTGTAATTATCATCGGCATCTATATAATATAAATCATGCCCGTCAGGGATACACATATAACAGTTGCCTTCAAAAAAAGTTGTTGAGGTGTTGCCTGTAGAATTAAATCTGTAAATGTTGTGGTCATTTGTAACACCTGTGTAGTAAAAATATGTTCCGCTTACGCCGGCAGGATTAATATCAGAATCAATTGCTTCTTCAAGACCGACATTATCAATTCCAACACTGTAGACAGAACCAAG
>CAJJNI010000309.1 GCA_905193085.1 uncultured Lachnospiraceae bacterium
CTGTTTAATATACCACATAATTTATTCTCCTGCCACAAAACATTATTGAATACACAGCATAAGAATTATTTTCTATACTGTATAAATATTATTTAATATACAACTATAAATGAGCAAATATAGAAAAAAGCACAAAAATAATCTCATTTTGTTTGCAAAAGAAACACATTTCGAGAAATGAAACATAATTACACATATGCAACCGGGAGCCAGATACGCATTTCATCGTATTCCATATCGTCCGGTGTGTCTAATTTGTCTTCGATTGCATAAACATCATATGTTCCGTCGTCTTCTGCACTTCTGTTATCCCATGCAAAATATGGTATGAATCTTGCTTTGACCTTGTCAAAACCATCAAATTCAAGTGTCTCATACAATTCGCCTGAAGAAGCTTTTTTCTTGCACAATAATTCACATTCAAGCGCAGTAACCATGCGGTCTTTTATCTGATATGAAACCGGTGTAAACTGTGTTGAAGGAGATATAAGCAATGAATCTAATGTATCAATTTCTACATCAGGTGTTTCAATACAATAAACTAAAGGTCCTCTCTCAACAGCAACCTGATTTACACATTCTTCTACTAAAGGATGTGCTGTTGTAAGTCTTACCGGCATATCAAAATCAATGACAATTTCTGCAGATGCCAAATCACTGATGTCAACTATTATATATGTTCCGGCACATTTTTTTGTAAGTTCAATTGTTCTTCCTTCGGCAGCTATTTTACCACTATTAACCCAGCCAGGAACTCTGATAGCGATTTTTGCAGTATTATCGCCCGTTATATTATTAGCTGTAAGCACAATATTTCCATCATAAGGATACTGTGTGGACTGTTTTAAATCAAACTCTGTATTATCAAGTTTTACATGGGCTTTGCTTGCACCATACATTCCAAGATAAACTGTGTCTGCTGAAGTTGTATAGGCATATTCGCCTGATTCAGCAATTGTTCTTGCAAGGTTTGGAGGGCAGCAGTAGCTTAAAATATATTTTGCACGACGAAGTCTCCAGATAAGTCTGTAATCAAGCTTTTTAGTACGACGCAGTACATTTTCATAGAAAAAGCTCTGTCCGTCAAGACTGACTGCAGCAAGGTTGACATTTAACATTGCGCGCTCTAACACATCCATATATTCTGCTTTCGGGTCAATTAAAAACATTCTGTATGCCCAGAATACAAGTCCAAGAGATGCACATGTTTCGTTATATGCAGTAACATTAGGAAGCTGATATTCATAACCAAATGCCTGATGAATCAAATCATGTTCAAAGAAATAACCGTATGGAGATGCACCATTATAAATTGCACCAATACCACCTGTTATGTACATTTTCTTATCTACCATGTTACGCCATACTCTTTTTAACATTTCAAAATACTCTTCGTCACCGTCTTCTGCATAAAGGTCAGCAACACCTGCATACAAATATGTAGAACGGACTGCATGTCCGACAATTTTTTTGTGGGTTTTAAGAGGAAGTCTGTCCTGATTATCGTCAAGCCCGTTTTTAACAGAATCTCTTAATTCAACAGCAAGCTTTGCAAGCTCTAAAAATTCCGTATCTCCTGTTGTACGATACATTTCAATTAATCCCATGTAATGCGACGGACATACCGCAGTCTGTACTTCATCTTTTTCTTTTGCTTCAAGATACATTCCCTGAAGCCATTTTGCAGCTTTTTTGGCTACATTTAACATTGAATCTTTTCCTGTAATTCTGTAATAAACACATGCAGCAGTAAATAAATGCCCCATGTTATAAACTTCAAACTCATTGATGTCTTTCATTCTTCCGCCAGTGCCATTTCTCTCATCAATAATCTGTTTTGTTGAAATATAACCGTCAGGGAGCTGAACCTTTGCTATAAGCTGCACATACTCTTCAAGTTTTGCAAATAATTTTTCATCTTTATTTGCATTAGCTGCATACATTGCAGATTCCATCCATTTATAGAAATCGCCGTCTCCAAATACTGTACCATCATATGGACGGTGGTCATCAGGATTAGCACAAATTCTGAAATTTTCAAGTACATGGCTTATATCTTCTGCTTCAAACATATTCTGAAGATGAGGAACAGTTACTGATGTACATTTATCAACTGCGTCCTTCCAGAATCCATCTGTCCATTCCATACTTTCACTGCCTATAGGTGTAACTTTGGCATATTTTGATTTACTTGTATCTGTTAACATAATTATCCTCCTGTTATTTTGCCGGTATAATTTTACCTGAAAATATTTATTTTATAAAAAACATTACACTGGTATAACGCTTTTAAATTAACTACACCATATCATTTGTCTATTTTTCC
>CAJJNI010000310.1 GCA_905193085.1 uncultured Lachnospiraceae bacterium
ACTGAATATATTGATAACTGGAATATTTTCTTAGATTTCAGAATTATGATTAAGACAGTCCTTCAGATTTTTAACAAAAATAAAGGTGCCATGTAATTAAAAAAGGTGGATATCGTTAATTGATATTCACCTTTTTTTGATTCTAAAATGATTTTATTTACTTTTTACTATTTAATGGCATCGGAAGTTTTGCCTCATCAAATAAAAGCTCATGATTTTTCACAAGCATATCATAATGATATTTCTTTTGTTTTTCTGTAACTTCTTTCTTGTCATGATGCAGTACCATTGAATCAGCTATTGTTTCTGTATTATTATCAATCCATCTTGAGCAGAAAAATGCCACCACAAACACAAATGCCAGAATAATTGCGCACGATTTTACAGAAAGATTTAATTTTGTGTTTTTTAATTTATTTAACATAAGGCAATTATCTCATCTAAAATAGCATTTGCTGCCGCTTCTTTTGACATAAGCGGAAGTTCTTTTATTGAATCATCTGATATCAATGTTATTACATTTGTATCTGTTCCAAAGCCGGCACCATCTACTTTCAGATTATTTGCGGCAATTAAATCAATTTTTTTCTTTTTAAGCTTTTTTAGGGAATTTTCTATCAGATTCTCTGTTTCCATAGAAAAACCGCATATTTTCTGGCCTTCTTTTCTGTTTTCACCTAAAAATGCCAATATATCCTTAGTCCGCTTTAATGATATATTTGCATCACTGTCAGTTTTCTTGATTTTTTCATCGGCTGTTTCTACAGGTGTGTAATCAGCAACTGCTGCACTTTTTACTATTATGTCACAATCACCGTAGTTATGTTGAACCGCTTCAAACATGTCTTTAGCTGATACGACATCTATAACATTAACAAACATGGGCGGTGCTATACTAACAGGTCCCTTAATTAAGGTTACTTCTGCACCTCTTAACATTGCGGCTTTAGCTAATGCAAATCCCATTTTACCGGTTGAGTGGTTGGTAATAAATCTTACAGGGTCTATATTCTCCTGTGTCGGACCAGCTGTCACAAGCACTTTTTTGCCCTTTAAATCTTTATCAGATGCAAGCTCTTTTAATATATATTCAAATATAATTTCAGGCTCCTGCATTTTCCCTTTTCCTGTAGTACCACACGCAAGTCTTCCAGATAACGGTTCTATTTCCTCATAGCCATATTCTTTTAAAGTATCAAGATTTCTCTGCAAAACCGGATTTTCATACATATTTGTATTCATTGCAGATGCAATAAGAATTTTACATTTGCATGCCATAAGTGTAGTTGTTAGCATATCGTCTGCAATACCTGATGCAAGCTTACCGATTACATTGGCTGAAGCCGGAGCTATTACAGCCAGGTCTGCTGCATTAGCAAGTGATATATGTTCAACTTCATATTTAAAATTCCTGTCAAATGTATCTACTATACATTTGTTACCTGTCAGACTTTCAAATGTGATAGGATTGATGAAATTACAGGCATTTTTAGTCATTATAACTTCAACATTTGCACCTGCTTTTACTAACATGCTTGCCAATGTTGCGGCCTTATAAGCCGCAATGCTGCCTGTAACTCCAAGCAGCACTGTCTTATTTTTTAACATATTTCTCCATGCCTTTCATAAGTAGAAATTCTATCTATTGTATTATCTTCTTTCATGAAAACCACTTTTGGTTTGTGTTTTTTTGCTTCATCTTCATTCATATCACAGTATGCCATTATAATAACATGGTCCTGTGGCTGTACAAGCCTTGCGGCAGCACCGTTAAGACAAATAACCCCTGAACCACGCTCTCCGGCTATTGTATATGTCTCTAATCTGCTTCCCGACTCAACATCCACAACCTGGACTTTCTCATATTCATATATACCGGCAGCCTCAAGCAATGCAATATCAATCGTAATACTTCCGACATAATTTAACTCTGCCTGTGTTACCGTAGCTCTGTGTATTTTGCTTTTTAACATTGTAATAGTCATATTTCCATACTCTCTTTCATATTTAAAATATGATTAATCTTCTATAATAAAATTATCAATCAATCGTGTTTTTCCAATGTATACAGCTATAGCAACGAGCACCGGACCTTCTATGGTATCTTTACTGTCAAGATTCTTATCCCAGTCTACAACCTCTACATAATCAATCTTAGCCAATGGCTCTTTATTTATATTTTCTTCTATCAATGCCTTGATTTTGGCAGAGTCTTTCTCTCCTGATTTAATACTCTCTTTTGCAAGATTTAAAGATTTACTTAAAACAAGTGCAGCTTTTCTTTCTTCTGCATTAAGATAGGTATTTCTT
>CAJJNI010000311.1 GCA_905193085.1 uncultured Lachnospiraceae bacterium
TGGTCTGATTGAAGAAATCGACTTGAATGATAATACTGTTCTTGTCTGTAACGAGGAAGGAAAACTTATGAATTTACAGGCAAACAGAAGTGTTGGCAGAGATGTTATTGCTGGCACTTTTTTTATTGCAGGAGATGATGGTTCAGAAGATCTAGTTTCTTTAACCGATGAACAGGTCAATGAATATAAAGAAAGATTTCATGAATTAGAGGAAATCGAGCAGCAAGAAGTGTTTAAAAAAATTGAAATAACGATAAGGGGGTTTTAAAAATGGTTAAACAAAAAGAGATAAAAATAAAATATCCTGAAGCAAGAGTTCGAGCAATCAACTCAAATCTTGCAAAGAAAAATACAACAATTGAAGTAGAAATTATGGAAAGCTTGAATCAAATCTATAAAAAGCACGTCAAACCAGAAGTCAGAGAATTCATTGAAGAATTAGAAGGAGATGAACCTGTCGTTAGTAAAAAGCCTAGAACAATCATTGAGGAACATCCGTAAATCAATGTATCAAGGAGTGTTTGGCGGTAAATTTTGATCGTGTGCGCTTTTTATAGAAATATGGAATAAGTATGCCAATTTTATTTGTTTAAAAACGTGTGCCCTTATTTTAAAGATTTTTCAAAACAGATGGATAGAATGTCCAATTTGGATTGAAAAATAAGGGCAACTTTTAAAAGATGTGGCGTGTGCAGGTTAAAGAAGCGACGTCGCTTCACCTTACAACAACGGGCAATGCCCGTTGTTTCAAAGAAGTTCACAAAAGAAAAACAACGTCATTATTGAAGACAGTGCGTCAATAGTGGCGTTGTACATTAAATGTTCTCCTAGAAACATCAGGAGATAACAGGTCGTCAAAAACAGCGTAAGCAGAATTTTGACGAAAACTGTAGTTTGAAAATATGTGATATGTTATAATCATAAATGGAACAGCCGTATACGGTAGGTGGTTATCCTTGGTCGTCATGACGAAGGTACGCAATCCTTCGAAATTCACATTCCTAGAAGTTTTGGGAAAATCTGAAAAACGGAGGTGATGCGCAATGACAACATATGAAACAGTCATGGTGGTGTTAACAGCGTTAGCATTTATTGTGTCTATTATAGGAATCATTGTAAAGTTACTTCTTATCATCATAGATAAAAGTGCAAAAAAATAACTACCTCAGCCTCGGGAAAAGTATGAGTTAGTTATTTTAACAAAAATACAAAATCCAAGGACAACCGCTTACTGGCAGTTCCTTTTTTCAACTACATTATAGTTTATACAAAACTGAAAGTCAATATACCAGTGTATTGAGAATAACTACTTATTAACTACCTATGCACTACCTACGACATAAATGGGATCATTTATTATTGCTTGTAAATTCAAGAATATTTGATGAAAAAATGAATGTAAAATTGTAATTAGAATGATGAAATTTATAAATTTAAAATTATATATAATAGAGAAAAACGGATGCAGATGTATCCTTTTTTTGTTGGAGGAAAATAAAATGTGAATAAGAAAAGAACAACAATCTGGCTAAGTCAAGATGTGATGGACAGACTGGATGAAATGACAAAAACGGATGACAGTAAAAGTCGAAGTGAGTTTATTGAAAGAGCAATTAAATTTTATGATGGTTACAATCGCTCAACGTTGGAAAATCAGTATTTGCCTGTTGCTATTTCAAGTGCAGTTCAAGGAACTGTTAAGTCAAGTGAAAATCGTATTTCAAAATTGCTTTATAAAAATACAGTAGAGCTTTCAATGGTCATGAATGTTCTTTCAGCAATAGCTGATGTTGATAATGACACTCTTAAAAAATTAAGAGTGAAATGTATGAACGAAGTTAAAGCAACCAATGGCAAGATAAGTTTTGAAGAAATAAATAAATATCAAAAAGGTTCCTGATTCATAATAGCTATATAAAAACAGTTGTGATAGTATGTCGTCTAGAAAGGAATGATCTACATGTCAAAACAGGATGAATTTATAAAACAGCTTTATTATGGAGATGACTTATTCTATGAAAATACTAGAAAGGATTCTTCAAAAAAATGTGAGTTAAATAAAATCA
The DNA here is from genome assembly GCA_905193085.1 of uncultured Lachnospiraceae bacterium. Classification (GTDB taxonomy): domain Bacteria; phylum Bacillota; class Clostridia; order Lachnospirales; family Lachnospiraceae; genus CAJJNI01. The sequence continues at coordinate 2,067 of CAJJNI010000311.1, forward strand.
AAGATGAAATTCATAAAAAAATTATGAAGGCATTGATACAAGTATATGGTGAGGAAGAAGCGAACAAAATAAATGAAGAATGGATAGGATGTTCATCAGAAATAGAAATTGAAAATGAAATAGTTATTTTTAAAGAGGCATTGTATTTAGGATATGATCTTGCAGATGTATTTTTTAATAGAAGATAGGAAGTATATGTTAGGAAACTTTAAAAAGGTT
>CAJJNI010000312.1 GCA_905193085.1 uncultured Lachnospiraceae bacterium
ATGGGTTTTAGGTAAAATAAAAAAAGAAAATCGTCAGATTACACCGGGAGCACTTCATCTGTTTTTTGAAAAAACAGGCATAGACATGGAAAATATTGCCTCAGAACTTGAAAAACTGTTATGCTATACAATGAATAAAACAGATATAACAGAAGATGATGTTTCGCAGATTTGTACAGAGCAGACAAGCAACAGAATATTTGACATGATAAAGGCAATTGCATTAAAAAAACAAAAAGAGGCGCTTGATTTATATTATGATTTACTTACATTAAAAGAACCGCCGCTTAGAATACTTGCACTTTTGTCAAGACAGTTCAGGCTTTTGTATGAGGTCAAAAATTTAGCAGCCTTAAATAAAACAAAAGATGAAATAGCAAAACTGACAGGTCTGCACAGCTTCATTGTAACTCAGTATATAAGCCAGGCAAGAGGTTTTAAAAATTCCGTTCTCAAAGAATCATTAAGAGACTGTCTTAATGTGGAAGAAGAAATTAAAAAGGGAATAATAGCAGATAAGCTCGGTGTAGAACTTCTTATAGTAAAATACAGTAAATAAAATATCAAAAAAAGGTTCCGGAAAAACCGGAACCTTTTTGTCTGCTGTTTGTATTCACATAGGATTTTGTGAATTGTTCAAAATATATATTATTTATAGAGATTAAGCAATAGTGTTAACTAAAGAAGCTAATCTTGAAACTTTTCTTGCTGCATTGTTCTTGTGGTAGATACCTTTCTTAGCAGCTTTATCTATATCTGATGTAGCTGTAAGTAAAGCAGCTTTAGCAGCTTCTGTATCTTTAGCAGCAACGGCAGCTTCTACTCTTTTGATAGAAGTCTTAACTTTAGAACGGATTGCTTTGTTTCTTGCAGTTTTAGTTTCGATAACTTTAATTCTTTTCTTAGCTGATTTAATGTTAGCCATTTTTCATTCCTCCAAAAATTTAGGTTTTCTAATTGTTCGTTCATATGAGCAAGGGAAACAACTTGCCCGAAAAAATGCCTGTACTAAATCAGGACACGGGCGACTTAGTACACACTTCCATGAAAACCCTCCAAGACGAGTCTCACAGCACTGATAAATATTTTAATGGAAAATCAGTCGATTGTCAATACATATTTTTAATTAAAGTGTTAAAAATGATATTTATAAAGTAATAATCTTAAATTGTTTCAGGAGGCAGTAATATGCATGAATACACACTAGACAGATATCAGACAAGAACAGACCTTGCTCTGGAAGAGCGTGAGAGATTTGAAGATGATAATGTAGAGATAAGTGGTGTTGAATTAGATGAAGAATATAATGATGAGACTGATATAAAGGTAACAAAAGTAAATATCACAACCGAAAAGGGTGCTAAAGCTATGGCAAAACCGAAAGGAATATATATTACTATAGAAGCACCAAATATGTCTGTTCCTGATGAGGATTACCATCGGGAAATATCATGCGAGCTGGCAAAGCAGTTAAAGTCTCTTATGACAAAGGAGGATAAAGAGCAGTCAATTTTAGTGGTGGGGTTAGGAAATTCACAGATAACACCTGATTCATTAGGACCAAAAGTTGTCGATAATCTTTTAATAACAAGACATATTGTAAATGAATACGGAAAAGTAGCACTCGGCAGGGAAAAAATTCACAAAATAAGCGGTATAGTTCCGGGGGTTATGGCACAGACAGGTATGGAGGCATCAGAGATTGTGCGGGGAGTTGTGGCAGAGACAAAGCCGGATATGGTTGTTGCAATTGATGCGCTTGCCGCAAGAAATACTAAAAGATTAAACCGGACAATACAGATTGCAAATACAGGCATACACCCGGGCTCAGGAGTTGGAAATCACAGAAACGGACTTACACAGAGAAGTCTTGGAGTTCCTGTCATAGCAATTGGAATACCTACAGTTGTAGAATGTATTACTATAATAAATGATACAATAGAAAATCTTATTCAGGCAATGGAAGAGTCAGAGCAGTTAAAAAGCATGGGAAATACATTAAAAATGTTTAATGCAACTGAAAAGCATGAGCTGCTGCGTGAGCTTATTGCACCTCATTTAAATGGCATGTTTGTGACGCCAAAAGATATGGACGAAACAGTTAAAATGCTTGGTTTTACAGTTTCGGAGGCACTTAATATGGCATTTACTGCAGAATAAGAAAGATAAAGTTGTATAAAGTGATGTGTAAATTTGTGCATAATATTAAGTAAATTTTATAAGCAGTTTTGTTTTTGATAACTAAAGGCAGGACTGTATACATATTTTAAAATAATATGAAT
>CAJJNI010000313.1 GCA_905193085.1 uncultured Lachnospiraceae bacterium
CTGTTTTTAAATATTTTACGGATTGTGATATTTAATATACACTAATACCTGTAGGCATCATAAAACGTATAATTAAAAATGAAACAGCAGGAGGATAATAAATATGGGAAAGATTAATGTACCGTTCAGACATGATTTTGTGGGAAGTTTTTTAAGACCTGAATATTTAAAAGAGGCAAGAGCAGATTTTGAAGCAGGAAAAATAAATGCTGACGCACTTAAAGAAGTTGAAGATAAAGCAATCACAGACCTTATTGAAAAACAGAAAAAAGCAGGATACATTGTTATTACTGACGGAGAATTCAGAAGAGCGACATGGCATCTTGACTTTATGTGGGGGTTCAATGGAGTAGGACATTGCAAAACAAAAACAGGTCTTCCATTTCATGGTGAAGCTGCAATGATAGATGACACTTATCTTACAGGTAAAGTTTCAGTTGATAAGCATCCGTTTGTAGAACATTTCAAATTTGTTAAACAGTTTGAAGATGAAAATACAATTGCAAAACAGACTATTCCGGCACCAGCACAGTTTTTGGAGCAGATGATTCTTCCGTTTGCACTGGAAAATACAAATAAATACTATGCTGATACTGATGAACTTGCAGATGATATTGCAAACGGTTACAAAAAAGTAATTTCAGATTTGTATGAGGCAGGTTGTCGCAATATCCAGTTAGATGACTGCTCATGGGGAATGTTAGTTGACCCTGACGCATGTAAATTTTTTGATACAGATGAAGCAGGACTTGAAAAGGTAAAAAATGAGCTTCTTGATATAAATAATAAGGCAATCGAGGGCGCTCCTGATGATTTAGTAATAACTACACATGTATGTCGTGGTAATTTCCACTCAACATATGCAAGCAGCGGTGCTTATGACAGTGTTGCACAGACATTATTTGCAAAGGAAAATGTAAGTGCGTACTACTTAGAGTTTGATGATGAGCGTTCAGGTGGATTTGAGCCATTGAAAGCAGTTTCGGGTGACAAGAAGGTTGTACTTGGTCTTATAACAACAAAATCACCTGTGCCTGAAGATAAAAAAGTAATTATAGACCGTATAAATGAGGCTGCAAAATATGTACCGTTAGACAGATTATATTTAAGCCCTCAGTGTGGTTTTGCATCATGTGAAATCGGAAATAAATTAACAGAGGAAGAACAGTGGGCAAAACTGGCACTCGTAAAAGAAATTGCAGACGAAGTCTGGAAGTAATAATTATTTAAAATTGTATAAATAATATAAGAAAAGCAACTCCTGAAACTATGAGTAATAAGTATTCCGGGAGTTGCTTTTTGTTAGAAATAAGTAAAATTCATTATTTAATACTATATAAGCTCAGTGTATGTGTATATGATAATGTGTTATATTTAGGAAATCTCATGAGATTGTCTTAAGAAAATATTACTTACATTGTTATAGTTAGGGGTTGACAAAATTTACTGTGCAATTTAAAATAAATCTGAAAACGAGTTAGTTATGACTAACAAGAAAAAGGAGTAAGAACAGGTATGAAGAAAATAGTAGAATTTAAAGATGTCAGTCGTGTATATAAGACGGGTGAACATGAGTTAAAAGCACTTGATAATGTAAATATGGATTTAGAGGAAGGAAAGTTTGTAGTTATATTGGGACCAAGCGGTGCAGGAAAGAGTACACTGCTTAATCTCTTAGGCGGGCTTGACAGTCCAAGCAGTGGTAAAATTTATGTTGAGGGCAAGGATATTTCTACACTTAATTCAGATGAACTTGCCGAATATCGTGCAAAAAAAGTAGGTTTTGTATTTCAGTTTTATAATCTTGTTCCGACACTTACGGTCCATGAAAATGTTACACTTGTAAAAGAAATTGCACCTGATTCTTTATCAGCAACAAAAATGATAGAAGAAGTAGGGCTTATAGACCATTTGAATAATTTCCCTTCAGAGCTTTCAGGAGGAGAACAGCAGAGAGTATCAATTGCGCGTGCATTAGCCAAGAACCCAAAGATTCTTCTCTGTGATGAACCTACAGGTGCGCTTGACTCCCAGACAGGCGTTCTGGTGCTTAAACTTTTACTTAAAATGGCTAAAGAGTATGGCAAAACAATTGTCATAGTTACCCACAATCAGAATATTGCAAAAATGGCAGATGTTGTGATTCATGTTAAAAATGGAAAGATTGTTTCAAAAGAAGAACAGGCAAATCCGGTATCGGCAGATGAAATAGACTGGTAAAGGGGTGATAATATGTTGTTAAAAAAACTGTGGAGAACAATGGGGCTTTATAAAGC
>CAJJNI010000314.1 GCA_905193085.1 uncultured Lachnospiraceae bacterium
TATCATTTCCTTCAACGGTTGAAAATATAGAATCTCCAACAAATACACTGTTTGCAGAAGGCAATACTACAAATATGGAAAATCCCCTGTTTGGCTGTACAGGCCTGGAAAGCATAAAGATTTCAGATGAAAATCCTTCATATCAGGCTACCGGTGCAGATAATGCGATTTTAAGAAAAAATGATATGACTTTAATCAGTGGCTGTAATAAAACCGTAATTCCATCAGGAACAAATAAAATCGGCAGATGTGCATTTTACAATTGTAGTGAATTGTCTGATATAACATTACCTCAAAGTATTACGGACATTTCTGATTATGCATTTGGAAATTGTAACAGGCTTACACAATTGTATATATCAAAATCTGTAAAAAATATAGGAAAAAAAGCTTTTTGTGGCTGCGATAATGTTGTTCTTGTAATTCCACAGGAGATATCATTTGGACTTAATGTAGATAATGTTGTTTTTAAAACGGAGAAAAATACAACTTATTTAGTGTCAAAATATAATTCTAATGTTATTTGCGGTGATTTTGATACAGATAATAAGCTTACATTATCAGATGTAAGTGCGGCTCTTAAATTTGCTCTCGGCATAGAAAATTTGAGTGATGAACAGAAAATGTATATAAATTCAGATAAGGTTTCTTTAGAAGATACAGTAGAATTTTTGAAATCTGCACTTGGTATCAGCAATGTTACCGAAAAGTCAATTTCAGTTACATTGCCAACTTCATTTACTGCAAAAGAGAGAATTTATGATTCAGGAGCAATAACAGCTTTAACAGAAATGAAAGATTTAGATAAAGTAACTGCATTGTCTGAAAGCATATATACGACAATTCCTTATGATGATAATGAAAATATAATTCTTTATCAGATTAAAGATTCAGATGAATTAAATATAAATCAGAAACTTACTCTCATGGAAATTTTTGATGTTTCAGAAGAAAATTTTGATGATTATGACTATTATAAAATAGAATTTAAACATGGCAGTAATTATGATTTAGATAATCTGAGATTAAATTTAGAACAGAGCGGCATATGTAAATTAAAAATAACAACTAATGACGAATCGGGAGATAAAAATGTTTCTGAGGTTATACTTGTGAAAATAAACAAAAAATCATATCTTCATGCAACCTTGTTATAATTTTCTTGTCTGTATTAATATAGAAACCTGTTTATTTTTGCTGAAAAAATTTAACTGAACTGACCTGGAGTGACGAGGAGGAAGTAATATGAAGAGGAAAATATTAAATTTAAGAACCAGTATGGCTGTTATTCTTGCCGGAACAATTCTTTTTACAAACATAAAAAGTGGTCTGTCAGAAATTAATGTAAATGCAGCAACAGAAAAGCAGACAGAATATAAAGTGTCATCACCGAGAGTGGAAAAGACCCCGGGAAAACAGAAAGTAACATATGACATAATAGAATTTGGTTCATATCCGCAGTCTGAAGTAACAGGAGAGGCACTTACCAGAGAAATAACAGGAGCAGAGTATGATGAATATGGCGATTGCGTGGTCGGTGAGAATAAATACCGGCGTGTAGAAATTAAAGAAAATGAAGGAGAAAATGATACAGAAGAAAATGCAGAATACAGATATTTCAAATACGAACCTGTTGAGTGGAGGGTGTTAAATGTTTATGATAACAAGATGACTTTGTTATCAGATAAAGCAATAGATGCACAATGGTATGACAACGAACAGACCCTGTGGAGTAACAGTAAGCTTCGAAAATGGATTAATGGTTTACAGTTATTTGAATCTGATTATAAATATCTGAAATATCCTGAATTAAGCATGATAGAAACAATGTTTAATGACAATGAATTAAGTTCATTGAAAGATAAATTTGTGACAAGTGAAGATTCAATTTCACTTATATCTGTTAATGGAGCAATGCTTGAAAAATATGGTTTTATTAAATATGACAAAATAAATGATGTGGCAAGACAGATGTGTGCAACGGACTATGCAATAGCTAATGAAGCAAGTGGGGAAATACATGAAGATGGTGAATTTTATGCTGACTGGTGGACTCAGTCAGTAGGTAAAAATTGGGTATGTGATGTTAGTATTATATTACACAGTGGTTATGTCAGCGTTTCGGGGACATATATGAATGGATTAAATTTAAAGGGATTACGACCAGCAATTTGTCCGATGGTTTGTTTAAAACAAGATTCACAATATTATAAGTTTGTCGGAACCCGTACAATAGAGACTGAATATGAAGAACCAATAGAAACAACAGCACC
>CAJJNI010000315.1 GCA_905193085.1 uncultured Lachnospiraceae bacterium
ATTGTTACAGTATACAATTTTGTTACTCGTAAGATTTTCCTTGAGAAAAAAGAAGCATAGGTTGGAAGGTAAAATATTATGTCAGAATATGCAATTCAGGTTCAAAATGTTGAAAAAATGTATAAATTATATGATAAACCTACAGACCGTCTTAAAGAGTCGTTAGGTTTTTCAAAAAAGAAACGCTATAAAGAACATTTTGCACTTAATAATGTAAGTTTTAATGTAAAAAAAGGTGAGACTGTTGGTATTATCGGAACAAATGGTTCCGGTAAGTCAACAATTTTGAAAATAATTACAGGAGTTCTTAATCCTACAGGAGGAAATATTGTAGTCGATGGAAGAATTTCAGCACTTCTTGAGCTGGGTGCAGGATTTAATGGTGAATATACAGGTATAGAGAATGTATATCTGAATGGAACAATGATTGGTTTTACAAAAGAAGAAATTGATGAAAAACTTCAGGATATCATTGATTTTGCCGATATAGGAGACTTTATCAATCAGCCGGTTAAGACATATTCAAGTGGTATGTTTGTGCGTCTTGCTTTTGCGGTTGCAATTAACATTGACCCGGAAATTCTTATTGTCGATGAAGCTTTGTCTGTTGGTGATGTTTTCTTCCAGGCAAAATGTTATCACAAGTTTGAAGAATTTAAGAAGATGGGTAAGACAATATTGTTTGTAAGCCATGATTTGGGAAGCATCGGAAAATACTGTGACAGAGTTGTTCTTCTTAATAAAGGTAAAAAGTTAAACGAGGGCACTCCAAAGGAAATGATTGATATATATAAGAAACTTCTTGTAAATCAGTATGATGCTGATACAGGAGAAACTTTGGGAGATACTCAGAGCACTGATAAAGAAGAGACCGTAGAGGAAAAAGAAGAGACTGTTAAGACAGAAGAACAAAAGGGCAGCAAAGTACAGGCTGCATCAAATGATAAAACTTTGTGGAAATCCCGTTTTAATCTTAATCCAAATACAATTGAGTATGGAAGCAAAGAAGCTGAAATTGTTGATTATGCTATTGTTGATGATGCAGGAAATTACAATAATGCAGTAGAAAAGGGTGCTGAATTTAAGATTAAATTCAGAATAGATTTCCATGATAAAGTTACAGAACCAATTTTTGCTTATACAATTAAGAATCTTCAGGGTACAGAGATAACAGGAACTAATACCATGTTTGAAGGTAAAGGTATTCCATATGCTGAAGATGGAGACAGCAAAGTAGTTACATTTACTCAGAAAGCTGATTTACAGGGTGGAGAATATTTGATTTCTTTTGGCTGTACAGGATATACAAATGGAGAATTTACAGTTTATCATCGCTTATATGATGTGATAAATCTTACTGTTGTTTCACAGAAAAACACAGTCGGATTTTACGATATGAATTCAGAAATTGAGATTGAGTAAAGGGGTATGTTATGACCGAAAAAATCGGAAATGTATTGTTGGATTACGAGTTTTACAAAGGGCAGGACTTTTACAGTGACGGGGATATCGAGGATAAAATACTTGGTATTGTGGAAAATCATGAGCCAGAAGAGTTTAATGATATAATTGCTAAAAATAAAGACTGGGCCATTATGTATCACCTTTCACATATAAGAAGGAATATTTTAGGTTCGGTTGATATAGGCAGGAATGATAAAGTCCTTGAAATAGGTTCCGGTTGTGGAGCAATTACAGGTGGTCTTGCAGATAAGGCAGAGAGTGTAACATGTGTTGAATTATCAAAGAAAAGAAGCCTTATTAATGCCAATCAGAATAAACACTGTGAAAATGTGAAGATTATGGTTGGAAATTTTCAGGAGGTAGAGCCATCTCTCGAAGAAGATTTCGATATTATAACACTTATCGGAGTTTTTGAATATGCAAGTCTTTATATACAGAGTGAGAGACCTTTTGAAGAATTTCTTATCCAGATTTCAAGGCATTTAAAGCCAGGTGGAAGACTTGTGATTGCTATTGAAAATAAATTCGGAATGAAATATTGGGCAGGCTGTCAGGAAGATCATATCGGTGGCTATTTTAAAGGCATAGAAGGTTATGATTCAGAAGATGGAGGAATACGCACTTTTTCAAAACAGGAGCTTGAAAGTATTTTTGATAAAACAGGTTTTACTGACAGAGAATTTTATTATCCTTATCCTGACTATAAATTCCCAATGGTGATTTATTCAGACGAAGTTCT
>CAJJNI010000316.1 GCA_905193085.1 uncultured Lachnospiraceae bacterium
AAATGTTCTCCTGTACACTTAACTTCTACCTGACCTTCTTCAAGTATAGGTGAAAAATTTGCATACATTCCAAAAGAACCTGTTGTTCCATATGCTGGTGCATCATCAGGAATTGTTACTGTATACTGATTGTCTTTTCCTTCTACCGGTGTAAGAGTTACCGTAGGCTGAGCCCATGCTGCATTCAGATATACAACTGAATCCAGTTTCCAGCCACTTTCAGGAGCTACTTCTATTGTAATTACACTGTCCTTATCTGCGGCATAATATTTCTCGCCATCTTCATTGGTAGCTTCAGTAGCACCTGATATAATTTTAATTGTTCCTTTTCCGTATGCTACACCAGCAGTAACCTGATATGTTACTTTCTCTGTAGAAGCATCTGTTGATGATGCGTCATTATTAGCTTTCACAACATCTGTTGTTACATTTGCAGCTTCCATAACAGACTGTACTGTCATCTCAAAAGCCTGCTGTGCACTTGTAGCAGCTAATACACTTCCCGGAAAACTTCCGACTGTAAGAGCAAGTGCCAATGCACATGATATTGGTTTAACCCAATTTCTCTTCATGATAAAAAATCCTCCTTTTTCTTTACCAATACTCTTAAAACTATGCTGTAAAGCGATTCATTCTAGTTAGTTGAAACTAACTATTTATTAAAAAAAATATTTTTTTCCCTTTTAACAGCACTTTTGATGTTATACACAACTAACACAAGACGCATGATACCATCACTGGCAAAATTTGTAAATACTAAAATAACATATTTTTCATTAGCTGATAGTCTTTATCATTAAGACCACAATGCAAACATTTGTTGCCAAATTCCAAAAAAACGCAACAAATTGTAAATTTCTAATACTAAAGACCTGAACCACAAGCGATTCAGGTCTTTAAATTATATTATATAAAATTATATATTTACATATTAGCAAACATATTTAACAACCCGATTTAAGTGATATTTTGTATAATTAGAAATCAGCGTTGTCTATGATTACTCCGCACCTTTAAGTGCTTCTACCATATCGATATGTTTATTTTTGCGTGATACCATAAAGCCAACTAATGCTGAAACTCCAAACGTGAGAACGCAGCTTATTACATATGTTATCGGACTTATGTATAGTTTCATTTCGTATTCGGAGGCGAGTTTATCAAGAAAATATCCAAGCATCCAGACTCCGAGAGGAAGACCGATTATTGATCCGACAAGTGTAAGCCACATATTCTGGCTTATTAAAAGCCTTCCTATCTTTTTGTCTTTGAAGCCGACAACTTTCAGTGTTGCCATTTCACGATATCTTTCTGTATAGCTCATTACTCCAAGATTATAAAGTACCACTACACCAAGAACTACTGCACCTGCTACAAATATGTAGACCATTTTGTCCATAAGGCCGGTAAATGTTTCAAATGAATCCATGATTTTCTGACGGGACTGTATACTTTTTATCGCACTGTCTGATTTAATATCTGATTTATCAGTGTCAGTGTATACAGAATCAGGTCTGTAAGTTATTGAAAGTTTATCGGCATATCCGGTTGACATAACGATATTTTCTGAAACACTTCTTATGATGCCGGCAACTTTTAATGTGTATTGTTCATCAGTTCCAAACACGCTTACTTTAAAAGTGTCACCGGCTTTTAGGTTATATTCTTTTGCAAGACGCATGCAGACATAAGCTCCTGTATCTTTTATGTCAGTATACTCTGCGTTTTTATCAGGGAATTTTACTTTATTGTTATCAAGACTGTATATATCCAGCGATATATTTTTATCTTTAAGCTGAACTCCAATTGATGAGCTGTAATCTCCGTCATATTTGTCTATAATATTTTGACGCTCATCTTCTGTGGCTTCTTCTGAAAGATAAATTCTTGATGAATATGCTAATGCTCCATCATAATACATGTCGAGAAATGCGTCCATTGTATCACGCATTCCGAATGCACAGACCGCAATAATCATACAGCCTGTAATTCCTATCAGGCTCATTGCTGTTCTTGATTTATGTCTTATTACATCTCTTAAATTCCAGCGTGTTCCAAATGAAAGACGGTGAAACATTTTTGTTTTTTCAATTAACATAGGTTTCATTTTCTTTGGCGAGTATGCCCTGAGCGCATCTGCAGCAGTTCCTTTTAGCATCTGTCTTACTGAAAGAAAACCTATAAATGTAAGTGAAAGAATTAT
>CAJJNI010000317.1 GCA_905193085.1 uncultured Lachnospiraceae bacterium
AAGATTTTTATATTTTTCCATTATATAATCAATTATTTCTTTTTCCCCATTTTTTAAACGGTCAATCAGCTCTTCATCTGTAAATGAATCATATTTAGCTTCCATGCTGTTATACCCACCTTTATTTATACATTGCCTGAAAGTCTCTGACGCACTATTTCAAATGCCATAACTCCCGCAGCAACTGATGCATTAAGAGAATCTATATCTCCTTTCATAGGAATAGAAGCAACATAATCACAGGCTTCTTTAACAAGTCTGCTGACGCCTTCACCTTCATTTCCAATGACAAGTCCTATAGGGCCTTTCAAATCCAGATTATACATTACTTCTCCGTCCATATCGGCACAGACAAACCACATGTTTTTCTTTTTCAAATCATTAATTGTCTGTGTAATGTTTGTTACCTTTACTACAGGTGTATAGTTAAGAGCACCGGCTGATGTTCTTGCAACTGTAGCAGTAAGACCTGCCGCTCTTCTCTTCGGTATAATTACACCATGTGCACCGGCAAGATTGGCTGTTCTTATTATTGCTCCAAGATTATGTGGATCTTCTATATTATCAAGGATAAAAATGAATGGTGCTTCATTCTTTTTTTCAGCAAGTTCAAAAATATCTTCAATTGCAGAATATGAATAAGCTGCTGCAACAGCAATCACACCCTGATGCTTTTTTGTGATTGAAAGCTGGTCTAGTCTTTCTTTTTTTACAAAATTTACTATCGTATCATGTTTTCTTGCCTCTCTTGTTATTGTCCGTACGGGTCCGTCCATGCAGCCTTCAAGAACATATAACTTATCTATTGTTTTCCCTGAACGGAATGCCTCCAATACGGCATTTCTTCCCTCTATTGTCTGTTCATTTGTATTGGTGTTTTCTGTATTTTCCATTTTTATGATGTCTCCTTCAATCTTTCAAGTCCCATTTTCACAAGTTCTACAATTCTTTTATAACTGCCCTGAATATATAAATATCCAATCAAAGCTTCAAAACCTGTTGCCCGTCGGTAATCTGAAACGGTTGCATTCTTAGCTCTCGTAGCTGAATATGCATTTCGCCCACGCTTAAATACTGCCATTTCCTCTTCCGTCAAATCTGCTTCTAATAACCTTATAATATCTGACTGTGATTTTGCCTTTACAAGCCGGCTTGCTCTTTCATGAAGCTTGTTTACCGTTGAATTTCCCTCATATACAAGCATTGTCCTGATTATTATTTCATATACACAGTCGCCAAGGTACGCTAATGTCAGCGGTGAATATTTATTTACTTCATCGTGTTCAAGTGACAGCTGTTTTATTATCTGTTCAATAAAATCATTTTCCATTTTATATTTTCCTCTGTATTTATTTTGATTTATTCAATGCAGCGAACCAAAGTCCGTACTTGCATCACACCTTACAGTCTGGCAGACGGACAGCCACCACAGCCTGCACAACCGCCTTTATTCTCACTGTCTGCTACCTTATAAGACTTATCATAAATTGATGATATCGAGCATACAGCCTGTGCAGCGATTCCCTCACCCGAGCCTGTAAATCCAAGACCTTCCTCGGTTGTTGCTTTTATATTAACCTGGTCTGAACTAACACCAAGCACACTGCAGATATTTTCTTTCATGCAGTTTATATGTGGCTTCATCTTAGGATTTTGCGCAATTATTGTTGCATCTATATTTTCTATCACATATAATTTTTCTTCAAGAAGTCTTCCTGTCTCTTTTAATAGCTTCATACTTGATATATCTTTGTACTTATTGTCGTTGTCAGGAAAATGTGTTCCTATATCCCCCAAAGCTGCCGCCCCCAGCAAAGCATCCATTATCGCATGAAGAAGAACATCTGCATCTGAATGTCCGAGTAATCCTTTTTCATACGGAATATTAACACCACCTATTATTAATTTCCTGCCTTCAACAAGCCTGTGTACATCGTATCCTGTTCCAACGCGCATAATAGTCCTCCTTGCACTTTTCTATTAAAAAAAGCAGGGCTTAAACCGTCCTGCTTTAATCAGTAGCGGAAGGGAGATTCGAACTCTCGACACCACGGGTATGAACCGTGTGCTCTAGCCAACTGAGCTATTCCG
>CAJJNI010000318.1 GCA_905193085.1 uncultured Lachnospiraceae bacterium
ACATTTCCGAGAATCTGATATATCAAATATATAAAATCACCTGACGGATATTTGTTTTCAATTGCTGCAACCTCGGTATCAGGCTCATTTTTAAGCCTTTTTTCCATTTCTATTACAGCGTCCATTTTATCTTCTCCAATTGCCATAACAATCTCAGCCTTTGGGAACAGATGTCTTAGAACTTTTATTCCATTTACAATTAACTCAGGCTCTTCTAGTATTCTTCTGTAAACAGATGTAAAATATGGTTCACACTCAACCGCGTTGATTATAACATACTCAATTGATTTACCTTTGGCATATTTTAATTTTTCATACAGAGGCTTCTGAGAACTGTCATATTCACGAATACCATATTTTCCAACAATTTCTGTAATATCATCATAGTCCATCTGGTCTAATCCAATCACCTCATAAAAATCATCTTCTTCATAATTATTATCATTTTCTATAATTATAGTTTTTTGAGTTTTATTTGAAATTGCTCTGTCTTCTATAGCCTTAACAACCCCTGAAACAGATGAAAATACACCAAGCATATCATCCTGTGCGCAGGCTATTTTCTGTCCTATTTTTACTTTATCTCCGATAGCAACACATGGTATTACCACATTTTCGCCATATGAAAGCAATGGATAAACCATATCAGCCTGTGGCACGAGTGATTTTATTTCACAATCTTTTGACTGGGTTTTATGAGATTTTACCGTAATTCCACCCAGATAAGAATGCAGTTTCATTATATTACCTTCTTTCCCAATAACTTATTTGAGCTCTTAACATCACTTTATAATTTAACTTATATTAATAAATTTTTCAATAAAATACTGCAAAATATCTTCAAAAATTCACGAATTATGCTATAATGAGCGCATAGAATGTAAAACTTCAGAATAAAAAAGGAAAATAATTATGATTACAATAAATAAAACAATAGATGCCACAGATTTAATTTCAAAAGAACACATTCCATCAAATGACTGGTTATTCTTTGATATTGAAACTACCGGCTTTTCATCAAAAATAAATACTCTGTATCTTATAGGCTGTATTTATATTAAAGATAACATATGCTATTTAACGCAATGGCTTGCAGAGAAGAAATCTGATGAAAATTCAATACTGGCAGCATTTTACAATTTTTCAAAATCGTTTTCAACGATTCTTCATTATAACGGTAATGGTTTTGATATTCCTTTTATAAAAGATAAAGCCAGACATTATCAGATTCCTCTTGATTTTGAAGCATTCAAAAACATAGATATTTATAAAAACATAAAACCTTACAAAAAAGCTCTAAAGCTTGAAAATTTAAAGCAGAAAACCGTAGAACATTTTCTTGAAATTAACAGAAACGACACAAAAAACGGTGGCGAGCTGATTTCTGTATTTAATGAATATGAAAAAAATGGTGATAAAGAGCTTGAAGCAATGCTTTTACTGCACAATGAGGAAGACATTTTGGGAATGTTAAAAATTCTTCCAATGTTTGCATACCGCTCACTGTTTGAGGGAAATATCTCCAATCCGGAATTTGAATTAAACAATTATTCAGACATTCGCCATGAAAATAAACAGGAAGGTATTTTTTCTTTTGAAATCAATCATTCTCTTCCAAAAAGAATTTCCTGCGGGCTTGGACCGATATATATGAGCGCATATAAAAATTCCGGTAAAATCAAAGTTGAAATAAACCGGTGCGAATTAAAATATTTCTTTCCAAACTATCAGGATTACTACTATCTTCCATTGGAAGATACTTCCATTCATAAAAGTGTAGCATTTTATGTCGATAAAAATTTTCGAACAAAAGCAAAAGCCGCTAACTGCTACAGCCGGAAAACAGGTATATTTCTTCCCCAGCAGGAAGAAATTGTTACCCCGTTTTTTAAGGAAGATTACCATGACAAAAAGACATTTTTTGAAATAACTGATGAATTTTGTGCAGATAAAGATTTACAGTTAAAATATATTCTTCATCTGTTAAAATCACTGTCAGAACAATAGAACTAAAGCCGGACATTTCACAGTCCGGCTTATCTTATTCTATTGTATAAAAAAATGA
>CAJJNI010000319.1 GCA_905193085.1 uncultured Lachnospiraceae bacterium
GAGCGTTAAATAATATAAATCTGAGCATAAAAGAAAATGAATTCATAGGACTTATAGGTCATACAGGTTCCGGAAAGTCTACACTTATACAGACATTTAACGGTTTACTTGCTCCTACAGAGGGGAAAGTTACCTGGAACGGCAAGGACATTTATGAAAAGGGATTTAACAGAAGAGAGTTCCGTTCTCATGTTGGAATTGTTTTTCAGTACCCGGAATATCAGTTATTTGAAACAACTGTATTAAAGGATGTCTGCTTCGGACCAAAGAACCTTGGAATCTCAGAGGAAGAATCTAAAAGAAAAGCAGAAGAGGCCTTAAGGCTCGTAGGACTTGATGAAAAATACTGGCAGCATTCTCCATTTGAATTATCAGGTGGTCAGAAGAGAAGAGCTGCTATTGCAGGGGTGCTTGCAATGGAGCCGGAGATACTTATTCTTGATGAGCCTACAGCAGGCCTGGATCCTAAGGGCAGAGATGAGATTTTAGGTGTTATAAAGAAGCTCAATGAGGAAAAGGAAACAACAATAATCCTTGTTTCTCACAGTATGGATGATGTTGCTGAATATGTTGACCGAATCATAGTAATAAATGACGGCGATATAATGTATGACGACACTCCTGTAAATATTTTCCAGATGGTAGACGAATTGGAAGCCATTGACTTGGCTGCTCCACAGATTACATATATTCTTCGTGCTCTTAATAGAATGGGATTAAATGTGGGCACAGGAATTATTAGAATAGATGATGCGGTGCAGACAATAAAAAAGGCATTGTCTCAGAATATAAAAATAATATGAAAGGATAAAGACAGGTTCTTTACCGGTTATATAACATGATTTTAAAAGAGGATTTTTTACCTTCATTCAGAGATTCTGACCGCAACGGTTTAGTAAGCTTAAAGGGTTATTTAAACTGCTTTCTCGATGCAAGCACAATTTTGATGAACAGTGTACACAGAAGTAATGATGAATTATTTGATGAATTCGGTGTGAATTGCATCTATACAAAGTATGTTGTTCACATTTTCAAGGAAGCGGACAGAAGAACTAATATTCAGTCAGAAACATGGCTTGAGGAGCCGAAATCACAAATACTTACATACTTCTCTACTGATTTTTCAAGAAACGGTGAAGTTGTGGCTTCTGCAAGAGCTGAGGCGTGTGCATTTGACAGAAAAAGACTGAAAATAGACAAGCTTGAGAGAATAGGTATTCCGGATGGATTTATGGAAGCACGAAAGGCCATGTCAGGTTCTGTAAGCAAGTTCAGGGCTTTGGAGCAGGATGAGGAGCTTTATGTTTATTCTCACAAGGTAAGATATACAGATCTTGATAGCAATGAGCATATGACAAATTTAAGATATGTGGATCTTGTCATAGATACATTTGACAGTGAGTTCTATATGAATAAAATGATAACTGATTTTGAAATTCATTTTATGAATCAGTGCTTTGAAGGTGAAGAAATTAAGATTTATAAGAAGCGGTCACCTGAAGAAAATGATGTATATTTTATCACTGTATATAAGGAAAATGGCGAAGTTGCAGTTAAAACAAAAATAAAAGTTAGCAATAGGTAATTATTTTTTAAAAAGGGGTTTACAAAATAATACTTACATGTTATCTTAAGAATGTAGTTAGCACCCCCTAACTACATGTGCTCTTACTAAGTTTATTTCTTAATAACTGTATAAACAAACATTTTATAAAAACACAAAAGCCTACTTAATTTAAAAAAGGGACGGTTCATCCAGACCGTCCTTTTCTTAAAAAACTACAGTTAGCATAAGCTAACAAAAAACCCGATAATTAATAATAACAATAAAAATTTAGAAAATAAAAACAGAACGTTTTAAAAACAAAAATGCATTTACGCAAAGTATTAATTAAACTCATACAACAGAATTTATTTAAAGAAACAACAGAATAATCTTATTGGAACCAAAAACAATAAGATTATAAGAAACAACAAAACAATAATTTTTACGGTTAATTTAAACAAAGACTGC
>CAJJNI010000320.1 GCA_905193085.1 uncultured Lachnospiraceae bacterium
ATTTGAAGACAAGGTAACTTTCTATCTGAAACATGAAGATGAGCGAAAAAAAATTGCAGCCAGAGGAATGCAGAAAATAAAAGAACAGCATACATACATGCACCGTTTTGATGCAATGTCTGATGCTGTTCCTGGATTATAGCATAATTTATTTGATGCCAGGGTCAAAAGGTCTAAACCCACATAGTGCGGAGCAATCCGCAGGCATCATAACCGGAGACTTTATTTATAACCGTCAGGGTTCTTTTTCTGCCAGTTCCAAGAATCTCTGCACATATCTTCAAGTGTCAGTTCTGCACTCCAGCCAAGTACTTCCTGTGCCTTAGATGCATCAGCATAACACTCGGCAATGTCTCCGTCTCTTCTTCCTACTATTTTATATGGAATCTTAATACCATTTACTCTGCTGAATGTATTGACAATGTCAAGTACACTATAACCAACACCTGTACCAAGATTAAACACTTCTGTACCGTCATGATTTTCACAGTAATCAACTGCTGCAACATGACCTTTAGCCAAATCTACTACATGTATATAATCTCTTACACCTGTACCGTCATGAGTCGGATAATCATTTCCATACACGCTGAGCTCTTTTAATTTACCGATTGCAACCTGTGTAATATAAGGCATAAGATTATTTGGAACACCGCTTGGCATCTCACCGATTCTTCCGCTCTCATGCGCACCTATAGGATTAAAATATCTGAGCAGTACAACTGACAGATTCTTATTAGCAACTGCTGCGTCCTGAAGAATATCTTCAATCATAAACTTAGTCTTACCATATGGGTTAGTACAGCCGCCTGTAGGCATATCTTCCGTAATCGGTACTTTCTTAGGTGAACCGTATACGGTAGCTGATGAACTGAAAATAATATTTCTTACATCATGCTTCTCCATAAGCTCCAGAATGGTAAGTGTTGAATCAAGATTATTTCTGTAATATTTAAGTGGTAACGATACAGATTCTCCAACAGATTTAAGTCCGGCAAAATGAATTACAGTCTCTATTTCATTTTCCTCAAACACTTTATCCATTGCATCATTATCTGCCGCGTCAACATTATAAACTTTAACAGATTTTCCTGAGATTTCCTCTATTCTTCTGACTACCTCAGGGCTGCTGTTATAAAAATTATCCACTATTACAACTTCATATCCGGCATCCATAAGTTCTACTGCTGTATGTGAACCTATAAAACCGGCACCACCTGCTAATAAAATTGCCATTTCTCTCAACTCACTTTTTCTTTTTTATTTTGTACTGAAATTTAATACAGTATCTTTTCTTTATATTTTCTCACTAATTGTATAATATTTCAATATATTTTTAAATTTTAATACATTTTATTTTTCATTCATCATAATCATCTTCCGAAATATCAAACTCATCTTCATAGTCATCTTCTGAAATATAAGCTTCCAGATAATCATCTTCTGAAATTTCAGGTGTCAGTACAATCTCATGCATCTCATCTTTGTCAGCTGCACCATGAGGATTATGATTATGCACACCGTCAGACAACCGCTCCTTGTGTATTTCATCATTCTTTAATTTTTCTTCAACACAATCTGTGCTTTCAAAATTACTGTTTTGTATATCCCTTACAATATCGTTAAGTGCATTTTTCTCTTCCTGCGTAAGAACCACCTTTGGCTGCTCATGTTTTTCTTCACTGTCCTCATGAATAACAGTAATGTCAGTCATATTTTTCTTTTTTCCGGCTGAACTTAATACATTTTCATAGAATGCAATCGTATTTTTCATTTCCTGAATAATCATCTTGCGTTTTTTCTTTGTTTCTCTTGATACATTTCCCCTTCTTTTTGACAAACTATACCCTCCTGTCAGGCAGATATCTGCAATCCACTGTTTTATCTGCGAATAAACGAATACTAATTTAATGCACACTATATTATACTTTATATTTATTTAATAATCAAATATTTTATGATGCCAGGGTCAAAAGGTCTAAACCCACATGAGCCTGCTCATAGGTGG
>CAJJNI010000321.1 GCA_905193085.1 uncultured Lachnospiraceae bacterium
TATATCTTCGACATATTTTGTTATATATACACCCCTTAATATAGTTTGTTGTATATATCAACACCGTAAGTCTGTTACATCATTACCATTTTAGTAAACAAGTTGTTGTATGTAAAATATATTTATGTTATGCTTGTCATATAAATTTTACATGATGCCAGGGTCTCAAGGTCCTTCACCCACATGAGCTTGCTCATATGTGGGTAAAGGACTTTGAGACCCGCCCCGATATGAGCATAAAAGTGAAGCGTTAAGCTTCACGATATGCGAATACCGGGTAGGATTTACGCGAGCAACGAGCCAAAGTCCGTGCTTGCACGAGACCTTGGCGACTGCCGCGATAACTTGAGAAACTCGCAAAGCGTGTTTCTCATAGTTGGGGAGTGCGCAGCACGGAGCAATCCGTTGGCATCAATAACCAATACTTACCAAAAGGACTTAAAACCATGACACTTGATTACTACAGAATTTTTTACTACGCCGCAAGATATAAAAGTTTTACCAAAGCCGCAGAAGTGCTGCACAATAACCAGCCAAATATTTCAAGATTTATTAATCTTCTTGAAGCAGAACTTAACTGCAGGCTGTTTATCCGCTCTAATAAAGGGCTTATTCTTACCCCTGAAGGGGAATCGCTTTACAAACATGTAAGCATTGCAATGACACAGCTTCAGGACGGTGCTGATGAAATTGCAGGAATGAAAAGTCTCAACGGTGGCACGATTACAATTGGTGTAAGTGAAATTGCACTAAGACTTTTTCTTTTAAAGAACCTCGAGAATTTTATGAACATATATCCTAATGTGAAAATCAGGCTGTCTAATTATTCTACACCTCAGGCAATTGATGCATTAGAAAAGGGAATGGTTGATTTTGCAATAGTTACCACTCCCTTAAATATTCATAAACCTTTATTTTCAGATGTACTGTATACATTTAATGAGATACTTACAGGCGGTTCTAAATATACAGAACTTGCCCTTTCTATTAACTGTCTTAATGACATTAAATCTTTTCCATTAATTTCACTGATGGAAAAAACAGCTACATATGAATTATATTCTAATTTTTTCTTTAACAATAACCTGAAATTTGAGCCTGACATGTTTGCTGCAACAACTGACCAGATTTTACCCGTTGTAAGTTCTAATCTTGCACTTGGTTTTTATCCGGAAGAACTTGCAATGCCGCATATTGAACGCGGCGAAATATGCCAGATTAAAATAAAAGAAAAAATACCGAAGCGAAATATCGTTCTTGTGCGAAACACTTCAATACCTGAAAGCATTGCTGCGAAAAAATTTCTTGCACAGTTTTAATTTATCCGTAAATGTACCGGCTAATAGCTTCCACAAGTTTCTTCCCATCAAGCGGTTTAGAAAGATGCTCGTTTATTCCTACAGCAAGACTACGCTCAATATCATCTGAAAAAGCATTTGCAGTCATTGCAAATATTGGTATTGCCTTTGACTGCGGGTGCCCGCCTGCTCGAATAGCCTTTGTGGCATCTATTCCATTCATAACAGGCATCATTATGTCCATCAATATTATGTCAAATTCATCTGTATTAGAATTTAAGAAAATATCAACTGCTTCTTTTCCATTCCATGCTTTAATGACATGAGCACCTGCATTTTCAAGAGTAAACTCAGCAATTTCCATATTGAGTTCATTATCCTCAACAAGAAGTATTTTTATGTCGTGAATATCTGCTTCATTAGTTTCTTTTTCAATTATATCAGGTTCAACATGGGCTTTATCCTTTCTTAAATTCATCGTCATTGTAAATGTGGTTCCAACACCATATTTACTTTTAAATTCAAGAACACCTCCCATCTTCTCTGTAAGTTCTTTGGCAATAGCAAGACCAAGACCAGTTCCAAAATACGCAGTACGGGCAGACTCGCTCTCCTGTGCAAACGGTTCAAAAGCATGTTTTTGAAATTCTTCAGTCATTCCAATACCGGTATCGGCACACTTAAATTCAAAAAGAATTT
>CAJJNI010000322.1 GCA_905193085.1 uncultured Lachnospiraceae bacterium
TCAGCTTTTAGGTGAAGGAAGTACAATTCTTGATTTTGAAGATTTTCTTGTAAGTAATATCAGTCTTCCATTTGGAAGCCTTGTAATTATATTATTCTGTGTTTCAAAATTTGGCTGGGGATTTAAAAATTACCTTGCAGAATGTAATACAGGCGCTGGAATAAAAATGTCAGGCAAGCTTAAGATTTATCTTACATGGATATTACCTTTAATTGTTTTATTTATAGCATTTTACGGATTATTTAAATTTTAGAAAATGGGGCTGTTGCATTAATTATAAAATTTTTAATTGCGACAGCCCCTTAGAAAAGGGAAATTATGAAAAACTTTGTGAATAAAATCGTTAATGGGAGTTACCGGCTGTTACTTATATTTGTTGCGATATGTTTCTCAATAAGTCTTATCGGCTCGGTATTTTTTTATGTAAACAGGAGTGGCGATTATTTTAATCCTGTTGTACTTACCATTGGAACTGTAGTATACATAGTTCTCCTGTATAGATTGTATAGATTTGTTGTAAATCTTGATGATAATAAGAAAAATATATTCTGTGTGGCAATGTTATCAATACAGTTTGTTCTGCTCTTTTGCAGTTCATGTTTAATCAGCAGTGTTCCAAAAGTAGATTTGCTTCATATTTTAGTTGAGATAAACAGTCTTAACCGTACAGGCAGAATTATGGATAATACTTATTTTTCAGTTTATCCTAATAACAGGTTTTTACTTATTATATTGTATACAATTCAGAAGATTGATGTTGCAAATGGAAAAATGATTTTAAGTCTGCTTAGCAGCTTCTGCATAACTTTAATGTCTTATTTTATAGTAAAGACAGTAAGAATGGTTTTTGATTTGAATAAAGCAGTGCTTTCATTAGTAGTCTGTGTTTTTTCTCCAATATTTTATCTTTATGTTTCCTATTATTATACAGATGTGCTCATGATGCCATTTTCAGCCGGACTTGTATATCTGATATTTAAAATGAAAAATGAAGAGCGGTGGAAAGTCGACATTCCGTATGGACTTATAACAGGCGTTGTTGCAATTATCGGTTATAAAATAAGGGCAGTTTCGATATTTGTCCTTATAGCATATTTTGTATATATAATTATTTCAAAGAAACCGCTTGTATCTTTTAGAAAAATTGTTCCTATATTAATTGCGGCAGTTGTAACGCTAACATGTATTAATCATATGGAAGAAAAATTTTTCCCATTTGTTGATGAAGATAAGAAATTTCCTGTTACTCACTGGGTAATGATGGGAATGAATGAAAAAAGCAGTGGCTTTTACACACAGGACGATTACAATCTGAGTTTTTCTGCGGAAAATGTAAGTGAGAGAAAGAAACTTAATATTGCTGAAATAAAAAAAAGAGTAAGCGATATGGGTGCTTCGGGACTTGCAGTTCATTTAGTTGAAAAAATAGTTGTCGTGTGGGGAAAAGGTGATTATAATTACGAAAAGTATCTGAGACTTGTGAGCAGTTATAATAAATCATATACATATCTTTTGGGAGATAAAAATCTTGCAATTAATTATGTACTACAATTTTCGAAAATAGCGGTTCTATTGTTGAGTCTGATTTCAGTTATTAAGTTATTTAAGCGAAAAGACATGTCGATTATGTGTATAACACTGTTTGGCTCATTTTTATTTTACCTTCTCTGGGAGGTTGCACCAAGATACGGTTTATCATTTTTACCGTGGCTTATTATATTTATAAGTCATTCGTATAATCTGTTTGAATATGAGATTGAAAAAAAGAAAATTTATAGTGTGATTAAGTACGGTATTTTTGCATTGACAGTTATAATTTTTGCGGTTAATTTTAATAAATGCACAGCACTCACACAAAAGAGTGATATAGTTGCAGAGGCGTCGACCAACAAGAAGTGATCCATTACTCTTCACGAGACACATCAAATA
>CAJJNI010000323.1 GCA_905193085.1 uncultured Lachnospiraceae bacterium
CTGCATAAAAACATAATAAGTGCAAGTGCAGAAGAAATAACACCCGGATTCATTATGTTTTTTAATGTAAGTTTTGACTTTTTTTCACCATTTGATGATAACAGATAACCGCCAAGAGAATATATGAGCAGATTATTTGGAAGATTAAATAATGCTGCATAAAAAACATTGTTAAATATTGCATTGACAACAGGTATTCCCATGAATGCGTTGTTTCCAAAAATTGTCATAAAACGGTACAGACCGATTTGTTTTTGTTTTAACCTGAAAATATATTTCACACTGAACGATACTATATATAAAAACAGATACATACAGCATGCTATTAACAAAACAAATAATGCATCTGTCCTTGAACCTGACAGCTTGTCATCACTTGCTGAGGCCAGTATTAATGCAGGTGCTGTTATATTAACTACAAGTGTCGAAAATTTCTTGTTTGCAGTTTCATCAATAACACCAAGCCTGCTTGTAATAAATCCTGTTATCATTATTGCAAAAAGCATAAACATTTTTGCAATAACTGTTGTCATATCAATCATCTTTGGTATCTCCCTGATGCACATTATGTATTTAAACTGAGACTAACAGAAAGTGCATTTTCTACTTTTTTCATAATTTCATTGTCTAAATGACATACCTTGTCTTTTAATCTTTGTTTGTCTATTGTTCTTAGCTGCTCTAATAAAATCACTGAATCTTTTACCATATCATATTTTTTTGAGCTTAATTCTATATGGGTAGGCAGTTTTGCCTTATTCATTTTAGAAGTTATGGCAGCACATATGACTGTCGGTGAATGTTTATTTCCAATGTCATTTTGTATAATTAAAACAGGTCTGATTCCGCCCTGTTCAGAGCCGACTACAGGTCTTAAGTCTGCGTAAAAGACATCTCCGCGTCTGATAATCAATTATTTTCACTCACTTTCGATATTGTTTTATAGTTGCATTATTTCCAATATCTTCAAAGTTTATTCACAACTTCTATCATACGCATGTAAAAACAAATCACATTTACAGATAAGTTTTAATCATTAAAATAATCATGTGTCTGTGTAACTATACCATTTTCGTAATAAACACGAGGTATTCTTTTGCCTAAATCACATACAAATTCATAATTGAATCTTCCACACAACTCACTCAGTGTTTCGACAGAAAGATATTCATTTTCACTTTTTCCTACCAACACCACTTCATCCATAAGGTTTACATTTTCAATGCCTGTAACATCAACCATGAACTGGTCCATACATACTCTGCCTATTATCGGGGCTTTTTTACCATGTATAAGAACATAACCTTTGTTTGACAAAAGTCGTGGATAACCGTCACCATAGCCTACGGGAATTGTAGCTACTTTTGTAGTTTGTGTAGCTGTAAATGTACCACCGTAACCTACAGATGTTCCCGGAGCAATTTCTTTTAAGAAGCATATGCAGCTTTTTAGACTGAGAGCCGGTTTTAAATTTACTGCTGATTTATCTACTTCATCTGACGGGTACATACCGTACAGGCTGATTCCAAGCCTTACAAAGTCAAAATTTGCATCTTTTAAATCGATTGATGCAGCACTGTTAGAGCAGTGTTTATATTTATAAGTAATGCCTTTATTTTCGCAAAGTTTTATAAATGACTTAAATTTCTCAAGCTGGATATTGGCTGTTGTCTTATCCTTTTCATCTGATTTTGAAAAATGTGTAAATACCCCTTCTAAAACAACATTATCAAGTAAACTTATCTGCTTTGCAAGCTCTGCGGAAGATTCATTTACCGGAACTCCGAGTCTGCTCATTGCGGTATCAAGTTTAAAATGAAGATGAACCTCTTTTTCAAGCTGTACTGCTGTTTTTGATAATTCTTTAGATGTATTTAAATCATATATCGGAAGTGTTATATCATTTTT
>CAJJNI010000324.1 GCA_905193085.1 uncultured Lachnospiraceae bacterium
TTGTTCACTGTCATCTACCAGTAAAATCTGTGCTTCTGATGCAAAAAACTTCTTCATGACATTCCTCTGCATCGCAGTATTCCTGTCTGTTGCTTTTCCTTATTATAAATTTACCGCAGTTGCGACAGCATATCATGATACCTTCTGGTCTTGATTCTTCATTACCTCTGTTTTCTAGAGCAGGGTCTTCGGAAATCATACGAGCAAGAGTGTACCATGCTATATCAAATACTGAATCAATATCAGCAGAAAATTCAAAACGACCAGTAGCAGTATTAAGCTTTAGCTTCATATTAAATTCCGGTATGAATTCAACAAGCTTACTTCGAAGTTCATCATAATCATCAAATGGATTGTGATTGAAATCAAATTCACCTTCTGGTGGTTGTGGGGCAGGATGCTCTTCTATATATTTATTGGTTCTTATCATGCTTTCTAAAAGTTCATCGGCATTTGTTATCTTGCCAATTAAATCCTCCGGCACTTCGGGTCTTGCGTGTTTGTACTGCTCAAAAAAAGAGTAGCTTTCAAAATATCTTCCTTCTTCATAAAGGTTATACGCTACATCATCTTCTGCAAATAGAATTCCTTCTAAGGCCACATAGAATCGAACGGCATTGTATAGCTTTCCTAAATCATTCATAAACCTGTCAATCTCAAAGATGCCATCATGCTCGACTATTTCTGCATCAATGGTATTGATACCAAAGTTTTCGATAAGTTCTGAGTAGATAAAGTCAATACTGTAAGGGTGCATATTTTCCATACACCATCGGACTATAAGTTGTTCCTTAGGAATCTTGTTCTCAAAGCTGTCTATTACCTTTGCAAGATTACATAGGCTTACAAGGATTCCTCGTCCTGTCAGAGTATAATCATTAGGAAATGTTGGTTCTTGCCCCTTCTTGCATACGGGATAGGCACAGTAATCTTTTCCATCATAGCTGATATCATAACTTGCAAATCTGAATGGGTGGTATATGAGTTGTCCAATACCACCTATTTCTTTTGAACCCAATATGTCTGTTGTTTTATCTGCTTTAGACGGAATATAGTCTCCGTTCCAATTAAATGGCATCTTCTCACCTCACAAACCTATCGTTAATCCGTAACCGTTAGCGTTACCGTTAGTTTTTAGCCTTCGGTTACATTATATACTAAAATACTCTTGAAAACAACAAAAATCTTTACAAAACAGTACAACAGATTTTTGAAATCGCATCTTGAAAACTTCATCCCGTTCCCGCTTCGTAAGTCGGTGCTAACTGCCGGGACTGGTAACCTGCCAAGAGCGGTTGTATCGAAACTGCGTTGTGATGAGACGGACACAAAAATAACTAAGATTGGGGGAATTGTAATGGAAAAGACAACCATAAGTGTTCAGAAATTATCTGCACAGATAGGAATCAGTCTGCCAAAGGCATATGAACTTGTAAAGGCACCGGGATTTCCAACAATACGAATCGGAGCAAGAATTCTGATTCCGATTGAAGCCTATAAAGAATGGCTTGTAAGAACATCTATTAATCATTAAACAGGATTGCAGAAAAGGAGGAGGTGAACAGGATGGGAGATATGACAGTGGATGAATTAAAGGATAAAAAGCTGTGGTTTTTATGGTCAGCAAAACCCGGCAGGAATGGGAAAGTTACCAAAGTTCCATTCGCAGCAAACGGAGGAGCTACAGGAACAGATGATGCACATAAGGGTACATGGGTATCTTTTGATGATGCAGAATCAGCCAGGTTTTATTCAAAAGAGCCGATGAGTCAGAATGCTACTGACAGCATAGAAATTTACTGCCTTTTGTGCGGTGCGGTATTAAGGCAGATCAGTTGCAGAGAACATCGGATATGCGATACATCATAGAAACCACAAAGACGGATGCCGGAACAAGAGTATTGC
>CAJJNI010000325.1 GCA_905193085.1 uncultured Lachnospiraceae bacterium
TGAATACAGAAAAAAACAAAATCAATGATTTATAAAAAATATACTTTAAAACAAATAAAAAATGCGTTATACTATGAGTATAACTGTTAAAATTTAAAATAACAGAAGATATTCTTGAATAAAATTGAGGAGGTATCTTTTATGAAAAAAGTGCTCTATGTTGCTTCAGAAGCAGTTCCATTTATAAAAACAGGAGGTCTTGCAGATGTTGTCGGTTCACTTCCAAAGTGTTTTGACAAAAGATATTTTGATGTAAGGGTAGTTATACCAAAATATATGTGCATGTATCAGCAGTACAAAGATATGATGAAACATGTAACTAATTTTTATATGACACTTGGCTGGAGAAAACAGTATGTAGGTGTTTTGGAAGCGCAGATAGATGGAATAACATTCTATTTTATCGACAATGAGTTTTATTTTGCAGGTGGAAGACCTTATGGTAATATATATGAAGATGTTGAAAAATTTGCATTCTTTTCAAAAGCAGCTCTTTCAATTTTACCATTAATAGATTTTAGACCGGACATAATACATTGTCATGACTGGCAGACTGGTCTTATTCCGGTATTCTTAAAAGAAAAATTTGCAGAAGGTGAATTTTATCGTGGCATAAAATCTGTAATGACTATTCATAATCTGAAATTCCAGGGTGTATGGGATATGAAGACGATAAAGGATATTACAGGAATTAATCCATCTTATTTTACACCTGATAAGTTAGGCTTTTATGACGATGCAAACTATTTAAAAGGTGGAATTACATATGCGGATGCTATTACAACTGTAAGTCCTACATATGCCGAAGAAATAAAGACACCTGAATATGGTGAACACCTTGATGGACTTTTATGTGCGAGGGCTTCAAGTCTTAGAGGAATTTTAAATGGAATAGATTATGATGAATATAATCCTGAGACAGACCCGAATTTATACAAAAATTACAATGCCAAAAACTTCCGTAAAGAAAAGTCAAAAAATAAAACTGCACTGCAGAAAGATCTTGGACTGGAAGTAAATGATAAAAAGATGATGATAGGTATCGTTTCCCGTCTGACTGACCAGAAAGGTATCGATTTAATTGCATATATAATGGACGAACTATGTCAGGATAATATTCAGCTTGTAATATTGGGAACCGGTGAAGAACGTTATGAAAATATGTTCAGACATTTTGACTGGAAGTATGGTGATAAAGTTTCAGCAAACATATATTATTCAGAGGCAATGTCTCATCGTGTGTATGCTGCGTGTGATGCATTTTTAATGCCATCATTATTTGAACCATGCGGTTTAAGCCAGCTGATGAGTTTAAGATATGGAACTATTCCGATTGTCAGAGAGACAGGAGGTCTTAAGGACACAGTAGAGCCATACAATGAATACGAAGGAACCGGAACAGGCTTTAGTTTTGCAAATTATAATGCACATGAAATGTTTGGAATAATCCGTTATGCAGAACATGTATTCTACGACAAAAAAAGAGAATGGAACAAGCTTGTTGACCGTGCAATGGCAGCTGATTTTTCCTGGAAAAAATCTGCTGAGAAATATGCAGAAATGTACGATTGGCTCGTAGGATAAAGGTGTATATAAGAAGTGCACAAATTTTCTACAAAATTTTTGGTGACTTTTTAGAATGGATATTTTTTTGTTATTGCTTTATAATGCACTAGTGCGGCCGACACAAATAATGTAACTACTATTTATCAATTAACTTAAGGGGGCATTTTAATGAACGAAAAAGAATTGTTGCAGGCAATGTACGAAAGTATGCAGGAAATCAAAGGCGATATCAGGGAAATGAAAGGAGACATAAGCGAACTGAAAGAAGATGTCAGTGAACTAAAAGGAGAAGTCAAAGTCTTAAAAG
>CAJJNI010000326.1 GCA_905193085.1 uncultured Lachnospiraceae bacterium
TGACAAAGATACTGTTACTGAAACTATAGTTGAAGAAGCCAAGACAGAAGAGAAAGAAAATGAAAACGGAGAAAAAGAAATTGTTGAAGTTTCTCCAAGAACAGAAAAACTCAAAATTTTAAAGAGACCTGTTCCAATAAATGAAACTCACCCACTTTGGACTAAGCACCCTAATGAATGTACAGATGATGAATACAAAACATTTTACAGAGATGTTTTCCATGATTATAAAGAACCTTTATTCTGGATTCACCTCAATATGGATTATCCTTTTAATTTAAAAGGTATACTCTACTTTCCTAAGATTAATACAGAATATGATTCAATCGAAGGTGTAATCAAGCTTTATAACAATCAGGTATTTATCGCAGATAATATCAAAGAAGTTATTCCTGAATTTTTAATGCTTCTTAAAGGTGTTATCGACTGTCCTGACTTACCTCTTAATGTTTCAAGAAGTGCTCTGCAGAATGATGGTTTTGTCAAGAAGATTTCTGATTATATTTCAAAGAAGGTTGCAGATAAATTAGCAGGAATGTGTAAAACAGACAAAGAAAATTATGAAAAATACTGGGACGACATCAGCCCGTTTATTAAGTTTGGCTGCCTCAAAGATGACAAATTCTGTGAAAAGATGACAAATTACATCTTATTCAAGAATCTTGATGACAAGTATCTTACACTTCCTGAATGTCTTGGAACAACAGAAGATGATAATACAGAAAATACATCAGATGATGCAAAAGACGATAACGCTTCCAAAGATGCGGAAGAAAAAGATAAGAGAATCATCTACTATGTAACAGATAAACAGCAGCAAAGCCAGTACATCAACATGTTTAAAGATGAAGGACTTGATGCGGTAATTCTTTCACATAACATAGACAGTGCTTTCATCAATCATCTTGAACAGAAAAATGAAAATATTAAATTCATGAGAATTGATGCTGATATTACTGATACATTCAAAGAAGAAACTGATGAAAACGATGAAGATTTCAAGAAAACTACAGATACTCTTACAGATGTATTCAGAAAAGCTTTAAATAAAGAACAGCTTGATGTCAAAGTGGAAAAACTTAAAAACAGTGCAGTATCTTCAATGATTACTTTATCAGAAGAGACACGCCGTATGCAGGATATGATGAAAATGTACAATATGTACGGAATGAATCCTGATATGATGCCATCTAATGAGACACTTGTACTCAATGCTAATAACGAACTTGTAAAATATATTTTAAATAACAAAGACTCCGAAAATGTTCCTATGATATGCCAGCAGCTTTATGATCTTGCAATGCTTTCCCATAAGCCATTATCACCGGAAGAAATGACTAATTTCGTTACAAGAAGCAATGAGATACTTATGCTTCTTACAAAATAAACTATCGTACAGGGATATGATTTACGCGGGCAACGAGTTAAAGTCCGTGTTTGCATGAGACTTCGACGACTGCCGCGATAATTTAAGAAACTCACAAAATGTGTTGCTTAAATTGTGGGAGTGCAATGATAACATAAGAGAAAGAGGTTTACATAATCAAATTATGTAAACCTCTTTTGTTTTTATATTATCTACTCTGACATTACTATTTACATTTACTGCTCTGTTACCACTTCTGTCTGCTTAAGATAATTGCGATATATTCCAAATAAATCCGGCAGGTTCATAACATCATCATCTGATTCCAGACTTTTTTTGTTCCATGTATCATCATTAAATTCTGTAAGAGCTTCTGAAATATAATCATTATATGCGTTATTTAATGCTTCGTTACATCTTTTTTCGTAAATTTTCTCTTTATTTTCCAATGTAGCCTGTTCGTCATAGTTGGAAATACATTTGATTATA
>CAJJNI010000327.1 GCA_905193085.1 uncultured Lachnospiraceae bacterium
CTTTTAACTTCGGAATAATTTCATCTAAATTATAATTTTCATTAGTTGTTATCATTCCATTCATTGTGCCTTTTTCACGCAAAATTTTTGTCAAGGCTCTTGTATCTATTCCGGCAATTCCGGGAATATCATTTTTCTCCAGGAAATTCTGGATGGAATTTTCACATCTGAAATTACTAGGCATTCTTGAGAGTTCTCTCACAATAAATCCGTCAGGCCATGGTTTAGCTGACTCCATATCCTCATAGCAAATACCATAATTACCAATAAGAGGATATGTCATTGTAACTGCCTGTCCTGCATAAGAAGGATCTGTAAGTACCTCTAAATATCCGGTCATTGATGTATTAAATACGATTTCACTAATTATTTCTTTTTGTGCGCCAATGCCTGTACCTTCAAAAACATTGCCGTCTTCAAGTATTAAATAAGCTTTCATCTTAAATCCACCCTGTTCCTTTCATCATTCTTTCGACACATAAAGGCATACTTGCCCCTAATCCTCAAAATTTTACCACATCAGGCATTATTTTTCAACCTATTTTACATAATTCTTTTAAATCTTGTTTTTTTTGTACAAATATGCTAGTCTGATAACATATAATTTTTGTTCCAGCGTACTTTTTTTATAATTTTATCGGCCGGACACTGTGCCTATAAAGGAGTTTCAGATGAAGATATTAATGTATAAATGGAAAGCATACAATCACATAGATGTTGAAGGCCATCTTATTATGAGAGGCCATACTGTAGATATTGTTGAACATACTATTTACAATGTTGAAAGTGACCCTGTTATCGAAGAAGAAGTACGAAACCGACTTTCAGCTTCTTCATATGACATCTTTTTTTCTATCAATTATTTTCCACTTATTTCCGATATTTGTGAAGAATTTTCCATACCATATGTTTACTGGACATGTGACAGCCAGATTACATGCATGTACCATGAAAGTATTTTTAACTCATGCAATATCGGTTTTATTTTTGATTACTCTGACTATATTACATTTAAAGAAATGGGCGCAAATGTTTCATATCTTCCTTTGGCCGGCGCATTTGACAGAATACAGTATCTTCTCTCAAATTCCGATGAAAATGATTTAAAAAACTATGAAAATGAAGTGTCATTTATAGGAAGCATGTATAATAAAAACATGTATGATAAAGTAAGGGACTATCTCCCCGACTATCTTAAAGGTTATTTTGACAGTGCACTTATTATCCAGCAGAATTTATACACAAAAAATATTTTCAGCGATATTCTTACTTCTGACGCAGTCTATGAATTACAGAAAGTTATCGCAAAAAATCCGTCATCAAGAACTCTTTCTTCTGAAGCACTTATATTTTCAACCGCTGTATTAGGTTTTAAAACTGCCCAGTTAGAGCGTAAATCAAGGCTTACCTCCATTTCAAAAAAATGCTCCTTAAGTGTATACACAGATGATACAAATGTTCAATTCGGTCTTGGAGCAAACAAAGGAGAAATCAATTACTGGCAGGACGCACCAAAAGTTTTTAACAGAAGCAGAATAAACTTAAATCTTACAATTAAAAATATACGCACAGGCATACCTCTTCGAATTTATGACATTTTATCGAGCGGTGGTTTTGTTATTACAAATTTTCAGACTGAACTTCCAATGTATTTTAAAAATGATGAAGATATAGTCTGGTTTTCTACAACAGAAGAATTTGAAGACAAGGTAACTTTCTATCTGAAACATGAAGATGAGCGAAAAAAAATGGCAGCAAGAGGAATGCAGAAAATAAAAGAACAGCATACCTACGTGCACCGTTTTGGTGCAATGTC
>CAJJNI010000328.1 GCA_905193085.1 uncultured Lachnospiraceae bacterium
GCCCTTGCAAGATTTGTAAAATGAAACATGTTTCGTATGGCACCAAGCGATGAACTTACCGGCTCATTGAGTACACTTACAACAAAAGGAAGATTGTACTCACCAATATTTGTCTCTATATAAATATCACCTTTTACAGTTGACATATCGCTCAATCCATCTGAATTAAACCTGTATTCCAGCTCCACTTTCTTACCCATGAACTGCGTCTGAGTACACTGCATTCTGTAATTTGTCGTATATAAAATTCCTTTAATTAGTGTACCCTGACTGCTTTGTATTGTAAACTTACCTTCTATTGACTGATTTGAATTGCATATAAACTCTAATCTGCTCTCTGAAATTATTAATTCATCCTGCTCATAGGCAAATTTACCGTCTGCCATAGCTAAAAGTGTTTTTCTCACATTGTCACCTGCTCGTTCTTAACATTTCTCTTTTTATTGTACCACAATACTTCAATTATATCAAGAAATGTTAACCTGTTATCTCATTTGGCAATTTATTACTTTCAAAATACTGTGTTATATTTTCATATGTCACAGAAGCTATATTTTCAAGTGCCTCTCTTGTCAGAAAGGCCTGATGTGATGTTATTATAACATTCGGAAGTGACACAAGACGGGTAAGAATTTCATCATCAACAATTTCATCTGAATAGTCTTCAAAGAAAAGGTCTCCTTCTTCCTCATATACATCAAGCGCCGCAGCACCAAGCCTTTTCTCTATAAGAGCCTCAAGAAGTGCCCTGCTGTCTACTAATGCCCCTCTTGAAGTATTAATAAGTGCTGCAGTATTTTTCATTTTTTTAATCGTATTTTCATTTATAAGCTGCTTTGTACTCTCATTTAATGGACAGTGAAGTGAAATAATATCACTTTTTTCAAGCAGTTCATTAAGACTGACATAATTTATCGATTTATCATCCACAGGATATGGGTCATATGCAATAACTTCCATTCCAAAGCCCCTGCAGATATTTATAAATATCCGGCCGATTTTTCCGGTACCAATAACCCCTGCTACTTTTCCATGTAAATCCCAGCCCATAAGACCCTCAAGGCTGAAATTATGGTCCCTTGTTCTTATAAATGCTTTATGAATTCTTCTGTTTAAACACAATAGAAGCGCCATTGCATGCTCTGCAACAGCATATGGTGAATATGCCGGAACTCTTGCTATTTTTATTTTATCTTTAATATATTTAATGTCGACATTATTATAGCCCGCACATCTCATTGCAATTAATTTAACTCCATCTTCTGCAAGTTTATCAATAACACATTTGTTAACATCGTCATTTACAAAAGGAACTACAACATCAAATCCTTTCGTTGATGAGGCTGTACTTTTATTTAATTTATGTTCAAAATAAGTAACTTCACAGTTTGGCGGACATAATTTTTCAAAATATATTCTGTCGTAACTTTTTGTATCAAACATAGCTATTTTTATTTTATTTTCCATATAATGTTCTCTCCTTTTTATTTGTAAATCAATATAATTATCTGCATATTTTTTTATTTTATCCAAACGATGTGGCTATTGTCAGGTTTTCGTGCATGCATGGACTTTTTCTCGTTATTCGCAAAAAATAAGACCATCACTTAAACAATTTATAACCGCTTTAGTGATGGTCTCTAAAAATTATTATGCATTTTATTTTTACCTTTTTACAAGTTGTACTTCATAACCCAAAGCATTTATAATACTGGCAAATAAGTTCATAGATGCATTGTGTGTTTTCTGTTCAAAACGCGAAATTGCCTGCTGTGAATTATCCGTCATTTTTGCAGGCTCTGATTGCGTTAT
>CAJJNI010000329.1 GCA_905193085.1 uncultured Lachnospiraceae bacterium
AATACTACTGACAGAAAGCTGTCCTGTGTCGCAGTGACATTAAAATTATCTATGAAGTTCATTTGCCTGAGACGACAGAAGAACTGATGTATAAGAGCAGATTTACGGAAGAACTATTCCCGACTGCTCTTTTTGTTTCGGAGATACGGGAACATGGTACATCCATACACCGGTATGACTGCTGCGATGATTTTACTGCAAAGGCATTTGGTGAGAGCATAAAGGACAGAAATGAGGAGCATCTAATTAAGTGGAGAAGTGGAAATGCGAGAAAAAGAGTATTATGAGATGTACAATATGTATTTGTTGTATTAGGAGGAAATCTCAATGACAGTCGGAGAAAATATCAGACGTATCCGCAAGGAAAGAGATGCTATATCAAAGCGTAGACTTCAAAACATGGGGCAGGAAGATAAATACTATATTAAAAATCATCATCCGGCGATTGTGTCTGAAGATATTTTTGATAAGGCATAGGAAATAAGAAGTAAAAGGAATGGAAATCGATGTAAGCCAACAGTTGAATCGGGTTCTCGAATGCATTGATAGGTGAAGCAATCATTATTGCAGTCATATTACTTAAATATGGTGGTATTAAAAAATATACGGCACATGCATTATTATTGGAATCGGTAGAAAGAAATTTAATGTCGGTAGGAGCATACATAAAAAAGGAAAATAAGGACAATCATTGAAAGATATCTCGATACCTTTTCTACTGCATTACCAGACAGATATATTGTTGAAGATTATTATATTTCACAGAATAATGCAGAAGTAATAATTATTTATGAGGATATAAAGGCATATAAACCAGAAGAATATTCACTTGCAGAATATAAACAGAAAATAGAAAGTATGAATCTGCTGGACTTATATTTTGACAGGAAACATATATTAAATGTTAATGATTATCC
This sequence comes from uncultured Lachnospiraceae bacterium, assembly GCA_905193085.1. GTDB lineage: Bacteria > Bacillota > Clostridia > Lachnospirales > Lachnospiraceae > CAJJNI01. The sequence continues at coordinate 918 of CAJJNI010000329.1, forward strand.
ACATTTTCTGATAAGTGGTTCTACAGGTTCAGGAAAATCATATTTTGCAAATGAATTAGTGATACAGGCAATAATAAAGGGATGGCAGGTTGTAATATGTGACCTAAAGCGTTCCTACGGGCTCTATAAGGGTTTCACTGATTACAGTTATGAAATAGATGATATATTGGTAAAGTTGAAATCTGTGGAAGCTGAGATGAATCTGAGGATGAAAAAATTACAACCAGAGCTAGACAAGAATCCGAAAACATTAGCGGTCGATATAGGATATAAACCTATGCTTGTGGTAATTGAAGAATATATTTCATTGCAGGCAAGTCTTGATAAAAAGCAGAAAGAAGAATTAGAACGTGTAGTGAAAAATATTTCAGTATTAGCAAGGCAGAGTAATATTCATATGATGATAGTTTTACAATCAGCAGGAACAGAAAATATAAATTCCACCACAAGAAGTAATCTGACAAAAGTATTATTAGGAAATGCACAGTCAAATATATTATCTGCAACATTTGGAACAGGTGTTGATTTACCATGTGTCAATACAAAGCTAAGTAAAGGACAAGGATTGATTGCACTTGATAGAATTACTATACTTTGTGTACCTATGATAACAGATATGGAAAACTTTAAAGAAGTTGTTGACTGCGGCGCCGTAGGCTAGCGGCAGTCAACTTAAAAAAAGCTTAAAAAATATGTATATTTGTATACCTTAATTGTTTACAGCTAAAAACCTTAAATATATAATAAAGATTATAAGTGGGAATCATTGGGACTATCGTTCCTTATCGTTCCTTATCGTTCCTTATCGTTGTCCCAATGTATATTGTATATTCATATATATAATAAAATATAGGACAGCACA
>CAJJNI010000330.1 GCA_905193085.1 uncultured Lachnospiraceae bacterium
CTGTTGCTAAAATTTTATACAAGCCGAACCTGAGTTTGGAAAGGAGGAAATAACAATATTTGTACAGAAAAATTATTATTAAATAAGTACAGAATTATCGGTGTTTTAGGGAGAGGTGGAAGTGGAATTGTCTATCTGGCAAAACATGAGTTTTTAAATGATTACAGGGCAGTTAAATGTATAAAAAAGGACAGCCCGGACAGCAGGCTATATTTAAATGAAGCAGCCTGTGTGAGAAATTTAAGGCATAATATGATTCCTGTTGTTTATGACATTGAGGAAGACAGCGAAAATTATTATATTATACAGGAGTATATTGAGGGCATATCTTTAAGGGAACTGTTTTATGACAGAACTACTATAAATATAGAAAATGTTACAGATTACTTTATTCAGCTTACGGAATTGTTTGTTTATCTGCATGAACAGAAGCCTTATCCGATAATATACATTGACTTAAAACCGGAACATATAATATGTGGGCAGGGAAGAATACATCTGATTGATTTTGGCTCAGCCATTCAGTTGAAGAACTCGTATATCACAGGACAGTTTATGGGCACAAAGGGATTTGCTGCACCTGAAATTGTCAATTGTCTTGAAGTTGATGAAAGAACAGACATATATGTGATTGGGGCTGTGATGAAGTGGTGGTTTACAGGAAAAGCATTATCAGAAAATGATTTGAAGAAGGGTATTCATAACATTGAGTTTGATAATGAAGTTAAAAATTGTCCCGGAAATTTAAGAGATATTATAATGAAATGTCTTGAAACAGAAAAAGATAACAGGTTTCAGACTGTCAGGGAATTAAATCAAAAATTGCGACAGTGTTCTTTTAAATTAAGTAAAGATAAATCTTCTTATCGAATAGCGGTGGCTGGAAGTCAGCCAAGAGTCGGTGTAACACATTTTTGTACGACACTGGTGTGTTATTTGAATCAGAATCATCAAAAATGCTTATATGAAGAAAAAAATGATACAGCTATTTTGCCGATGTTATGCGAAAATGGAAAAGGATTTTATGAACAGCAGGGAATTGTTAAAGGAAAACATTTTTACGGACTTCCCAAATACGGAAAGGGAATAGATATGGGTATTCTCGATTATGATATAGTTGTTCAGGATTACGGATACATTGGCAGGTGCAGTACATCAGAGTTTGAAAAAGCTGACATGTGTGTCATAATAGGCGGAATTAAAGAGTGGGAGATTAATTATACGAAAAGCGTTTTAAACAGCAGAATGGCAGAGGTGATAGGGGATAAATTATATCTGGTTTTGCAGGGAAAAGCATCGCTGGTAAAACGGTATAGAAATGAATTTAATTTAAAAAAAATATATTTTATGCCATTTAATAATAATCCGTTTATTGCTGAAAAGAATATGAAGAAGTTTTTAGAAAAATTATTAAAAGAGGTGTAGTTTTATTGATAAGAAAAAAAGCGGGTGTTAACAAACATCTTGTAACAATCGGATTACTTGGTTGCTGTACGGGTGTTGGTGTGACGCATCTTGCTGTAATGCTGGCAGGATTTCTTTCATCGAAAGAACACAGGAAAACAGCTTTGATTGAATTTAATCATGCCGGTGCATTAAAAGCTTTGAGAAAATTGTATTCAGATGAAAAGACTGATTTTAATAACTGTTTTGAAATAAATGGGGTAGATTATTATACTGTCAGTAATGACAGAGAGTTTGCTGCTATATTTCAAATGGGATACGAGTATTTAGTCATTGACTTTGGACATGAATGGACTGACAATATAA
>CAJJNI010000331.1 GCA_905193085.1 uncultured Lachnospiraceae bacterium
GATTTATCATTAAAGGGAGTCTACAGCATTGTAGCCGCTGCTAACAAAGAAGGATATCATTATACTGGTTTAAATCTTGATAGAGATTTGGACAATGTTGAATATCATGATATTGCAAAAGTTAAAGAAGGCGGAGTCTGTCCTTGCTGTGGCAAAGCTTCTTTATCAATTAAGAGAGGTATTGAAGTTGGTAACATATTCCAGCTTGGAACAAAATATACTAAGAGTATGAACATGCAGTATATCGACAGCCAGGGAGAAACACATTATCCAATAATGGGCTGCTACGGAATCGGTGTCGGAAGACTTGCAGCTTCAATATGTGAAGCAAAGCATGACGAATACGGTCCAATATGGCCAATTACAATTGCACCTTGGGAAGTACATTTATGCTGTATAAGACCTGATGACGAGAATGCAAAGAAGACTGCTGATGAAATTTACGAGCAGTTAAAACAGAAAAATGTAGAAGTTATATATGATGACAGAGAGGGTGTGCGTGCAGGGGAAATGTTCGCAGATGCTGATCTTACAGGTGTTCCAATCAGAGTTGTTATAAGTCCTAGAAATCTTAAAGAAAATAAAGTTGAGATTTCTACAAGAGATAAATCAGTTAAAGAAATGGTAGATTTAAATGAGGGTCTTGATTTCATTCTGAATTTAAAAGAAAAATTATATAAAGAATTTCAGTAAAATAAGTCCTTATGCTAAACTGGAAAGAGGTGATTGTGATGAAGTGTAAGAGAGTTGGACTTGAATGTACAGTTGAGAAGTATGAACCGGGAAAAGGTATGGAAGATGGTTTTGCATTATGGTCTGATGTTGTTATGCAGGGTTGGATTGTAACAGATTCTCTTGTAAAGATTCACCGGGAAGATGGAACTATTGTATGCCCGTATATCAAAACCAGAAGAAGTTATATATTCATAGGTGACGGTGATTATATAGTAACTGACATTGATGGAGCCCGGCATGTCTGTGGTGAAGATAAAGTATGGCTTCGCTATGAAAAAATTTAATAATCAAATGTTGTTTTGAAAACATTAAAACAGTCTGTAAAGTAAAACTTTACAGGCTGTTTTTGCGTGTTGTTTCTGTGTTATAATTTTTCTTGACATTAGTATGAAATCATACTATAATGAGTGCCTGTAGTCCGAAATCGTACCAAAGAATGACAGGAGTGAAATTTATGAGTGGAATAATTTCCCCTATGGGGAAACATTATAGTTATATATCATCAAAACTTGATACAGCATACCATGATGCTGCACTAAAATTAGGTTTATCTGATAGCGCAATGCGTATTTTATATACTATTTGTTTAGATGGCAAAAGTTGTTTGTTAAGTGACATCGTAAGCCTTTCAGGTATAAGCAAGCAGACAATTAATTCAGCATTAAGAAAGCTTGAAAAGGAAAATATAGTGTATGTTGAAAACACAGTCGGAAGAAAGAAAAGAGTGTGTTTAACTAATGAGGGTAAAGATTTGTCGGAAAGAACAGCATTTAAAGTTTTGCAAATTGAGAATGAAATATTAAATACCTGGACAGAAGAAGAACAGCAGCTCTATCTTGAGCTGACTGAAAGATTTCTGACTGCATTTAAATCAAAAATAAGTGAATTATAGGATTAATAACAGGAGAAATATAAAATGATAAGACTTTCAGAACATTTTGATTACAGAAAATTACTAAGATACTCGTTCCCATCAATAATAATGTTGATTTTTACGGC
>CAJJNI010000332.1 GCA_905193085.1 uncultured Lachnospiraceae bacterium
CCTCTGATAATTTTCTACCAAATATGTGATTGAAGAACACTGTTATTCCTACTGCTATTCCTATAGAATATGAAATTTCGAGTGCTGTAAATCCATTACTTTCATTGCCGGTAAACTGCTTATAAACCTGTGCAAATAATTCAGTAATACCAACATCATTATTAAATGTCATAATTGCAAATGCTGCCCCTAAAAATCCTCCGAAACACAAAAATGCCACTTTTAAGACGGTACAAAATTTATTAACTTTTTCAGGAGCTCGATAAGTTAATAAAAACTGTGCCTCTCCAAGATTTATTATTTCAAGTTGTGGATATATTTCATGAATTTTTTCAATTATCGCAAGCACGGATACAACATATCTTCCATATGTCTTTTCCTGTACAGAAATTATCTTCAGTGTTTTCAGACGACTGACTATTTTTCTGTCAGAACAACTCATTTTTGCTATATCTTTTAACAAAACTGTCTGCTCATTAACTTCAACTGACTGTCCAATATTTATATAAAGCGGTTCCATACTATGCCTCCTTGAAGATTAAATCTACGCTTAGTATGTCTTCAATAATGAAAATTATTCCTGTAAAACTAAAACATTATTCTTATTTTATATTACAAAAAAACAAATTCTAAAATAACGCTCTAAGTTTTCTTAAAATCTTTTTTTCCATTCTTGAAACCTGAACCTGACTTATCCCAAGTGCAGCTGCAATCTGTGTCTGTGTTTTATCCTGAAAATATCTAAGTTCTATCAGTTCTCTTTCTGTTTTTTCCAGGGAATCCAGAAGTTGAGATGTCACAATTTTATTTATACAATAATCCGTTGTATTTTTTTCATCCACAAGCCGGTCTAACAGATGCATTTCTTTGCCATCTTTTGAATTAACAGGCTTATAAATTGACTCAACTTCCATAGATGCTTCAAGTGCAACAACTATTTCTTCCATTGCAAGCCCAACTTCTTTTGAAATTTCTTCAACTGTTGCTTCTCTCCCAAATTTCTCATTTAATGCAGCTTCTGCCCTTTTTATCTTCCAACTGTTTTCTTTAATACTGCGGCTGACTTTTATCATTCCATCATCTCTTAGAAAGCGTTTTAATTCCCCTGTAATCATCGGAACCGCATAGGTAGACAGTTTAACATCCATTGTCGTATCGAACTTATCAATGGCTTTCATTAACCCTATACAGCCTATCTGAAACAAATCATCTGCCTCATAACCCCTGCCTAAAAAACGCCTTACGATACTCCAGACCAAACCAAGATTATCCTCTATAAGTTTATCTCTTGCTCCTTTTTCTCCCGTATGAGCACGCTCAATCAAGCAAATAGTATCGTCCATCTAATTCTCCGCCTCATTATCTCCTATAATTTTTTTCATTTTAACAACAGTTCCCTTTGATGGTTCTGATTCAACAACCAGCCCGTCCATAAATGCTTCCATAAATGCAAATCCCATTCCTGAACGGTCCTGTGACGGTTTTGTTGTAAATAAAGGCTCCATTGCTTTCTTTACATCTTCAATACCTTTTCCTTTATCTGATATTTCCACATAAAATTCATTTCCACAAATGCGGCATAAAATATGTATTTTACTGACATAATCCTCATATCCATGTATTATTGCATTAGTAACAGCCTCCGATACAGCAGTTTTAACATCTGCCACTTCCTCTAATGTAGGATTGAGCTGTGTCATAAACGCAGCCACAGCCACCCTTGCAAACCCT
>CAJJNI010000333.1 GCA_905193085.1 uncultured Lachnospiraceae bacterium
AGCTTCAGATTTCTTCTTACGCTTTACGCTTGGTTTTTCATAATGTTCGCGTTTACGAATTTCCTGCTGAATACCAGCTTTAGCGCAGTTTCTTTTGAATCTGCGTAAAGCGCTATCAAGCGTTTCATTGTCTTTCACAATTACATTTGACATAGCCTCACACCTAACCTCCCTCCAGTTGCGAATTGTGCAAATACAACTGTATGGGTATTTTTTTAATGCACTAAAAGATATTATAACATAATTTTCCTAAAGGTCAATATGTAAAATAAATTTTTTTGATTTAATTTTTCAATTTATTTCTGACTTTATTTTTTATTGGTTTGTGACTTTATTTCTGACTGTTTTTATTCAGATATAACATCATCAAGAAGTCCGTCTCCGTCAGCAGCTGTTGTTGCAAGTGTATCGCATCTTTCATTCATAAGATGTCCGTCATGTCCTTTAACCCATATATATGTTACCTTATGCGGTTCTACAGCCTTTAACAGTCTTTTCCACAAATCAGTATTTTTTACCGGCTCATTTTTGCCGCGCTTCCACCCCTTTTTAATCCAACCGTCAATCCAGTGCTGGTTAAAAGCATCTGTAAGATATTTTGAATCTGAATATAATTCTACATCACATGGTCTGTTCAGTGCTTCAAAACCAATAATAGCAGCCATAAGCTCCATTCTGTTATTTGTTGTTTTTTTATATCCGGCACTGTATTCCCTCTCGTGTGTTACACCTTTAGAATCAGTATATGAAAGTATTGTTCCATAACCTCCGGGACCGTCAGGATTACCCCTCGCAGCACCATCAGTATATATTTTAACGAGCATTTTTCCACTCCCAGCTTATTATTTTTCAAAACAAATATTTAAATCTACATTTCCTTCTATCCCGTCTACAGTTCCCTTTTCAGTATACTGCCACATTTTTATCCTGTAAGGGAATGTGATTTCTTCTTTATATGCGGCAAGCCATAACGGATAATCACTTAATTTTCTTAAATCCAGATGAAGAAGAAACCATCTTTCATTAGCATATATCATAGGCTCATATCCTGCCGATTTGATTGTTTTGCAGAAAGCATCTGCAATTTCAGTAAGACTTTCCACATCTAAATCATTGGCTCTTGCTAAGCTGTTTGGTATAAGTTCTGTATCAAACACTACAGGATAATCTACTTTATAATTTTTAAGGGCATCTATAACCGTTTTCGCCTCTTCTTTTGCTTCAGCAGTCGTTGTTGCCTGTGAGAAAAAATATACTCCAAATGGCATTCCCGCCAAAGCAGCACCATCTGCATGTGCAGTAAAATTTTCATCGAGAACTATTTTGCCTTCACTTCCATAGCCTCTGTATCCAACTCTTAATATTGCATAATCAACACCTGACTGTTTTACTTTATTCCAGTCAATATTATTCTGATACCTTGAAACATCAACACCTACTAATGATACTTTTTTGCCATTGTCGGTATAATATCTGTATCCGTTTTCGGTAACTACATTTTCTGTTGTATATGTATTTTTCTCAACATCAGAATAAATCGGTGCATATGCATTAGTTCCATTATAATCTGTAAGATGGTATCTTTCATTGATTGGTGAGATACCACAGGATACAGCCTGTGCCTGCGTTCTCACACACAGGCTGCCAAATCCTCTATGCTGTTCAATGTTATTTTTTATTTTTCCACCAACAGTAATTTCTAATGGAACTATTAT
>CAJJNI010000334.1 GCA_905193085.1 uncultured Lachnospiraceae bacterium
TCAACAAGTCTTTTTATGCTCTTCTTTTTGCTGTCATCTTTTATAATAACATTACTGTCATGTTCCAAAAACAACTGAAACTGGCGGCAGATATCATTAATCCGCCGCCTGTATGCTAATAAATTTAATGTTAATATAATTATTGTCAGTATCAGTATTGTTATAACTAAAGCAATCATACTATATCCCTTTTCTTAAATGTCATGCAGCTTATAAGCATTAGTACAATAATAAAAACCAGACCTACAATAACCGCCTGAATATTATCTGCATATTTTGCATTAACCGGAAGCATTGCTATTTTTCCTGTTAATGTGTATTTTAATATGTTAAAATTTTTAACTCCTGCTTTTCCTATAATTGCATTTATTCCTGAATATGCGATTGTCATTACATTCATGCAGAGACAAACTGCAATTATAATCGCACCGACACTGTTTCTTAATAAAATTGCAATTGTCATTACCGAAACAGATAATGCATAATTTAGTACAATCTGAATTAATGCATATGTTATAAGCTGCTTTATATTTCCCCAGACAAGATAACCAAGTATAACTCTATGACCGATTATCATTGTGATTATTGTTATTAAAAATATTATAATTGTATAACAAAATAATGCAACCATTTTTGAAAATATAAGATTCTGCCTGTTTTTTAGCTGCCCCGCCATATTCTTTATGTATCCACTGTTAAATTCTCCCATTACAAATGTTGCTGTAAAAATGACTAAAAATAATGCTACAACCTTTGCACTTACATTTGAATAAAAATCTTCTGTTACTGTTATATGGTTATTTTCATCTAAATTCGGAGCTACACTCATTCCAAGATTTACATTGTCATCTGAAGATGTATCATCTGTCTGGACCTGCGCTGTTCCTTCTGTTGTAATCTGAACACTTTCAACTTTCAGTAAAAATGTTGTCAGTATAAGGAAACCTATAAATACTACAGTTGTAATATAAAAACTTTTTGTATGAATCATTCTGTATAAATCTGATTTTATTATATTAAACATGCTGTGCACCTCCTGTCATATTTAAGAAATAACTCTCTAATTCTTCTTTTGTAACACTCAGTTCTTTTATATTTATATTATTCATAATCAATTCCCTGCCAATCGCCGCACTGTCATCAAGCCGCTCAAATATAAGTACTTTTTCTGAATCAACCACCTGGTAATTTGTTATATTTAATTTATCCAGAACAGGAACTGCTGCCTGTGTGTTATCCGTAACAATTTCTATTCTTTCTCCACATTTTTTCAAAAGCTCTTCTCTTGAAAGCTCCTGAAGAAGTACGCCATTGTGAATTATTCCATAATCAGTTGCAATTTTTGAAAGTTCTTCCAATATATGGCTTGAAATTATAACGGTCATATTTCTCTCATCTTTAAGTTTTAATATTGTATCACGGACTTCTGCAATTCCCTGCGGGTCAAGACCGTTTATCGGCTCATCTAAAACAAGCAAATCAGGTTCTCCTACAAGAGCCATTGCAATTCCAAGTCTCTGCTTCATTCCCAATGAAAATTTCTTAACTTTTTTGTTTTTTACTGACTCTAAACCGACTATACAAAGCAGTTCATCTATATAGCTTTTTTTGTTATATCCAAGTGCAATGCATTTTATTTTCAGATTGTTATACGCACTCATGTTCGGATACAAACCTGGAGCTTCTATAAGACACCCTATTCTG
>CAJJNI010000335.1 GCA_905193085.1 uncultured Lachnospiraceae bacterium
TTCAGAGCTGTTCCTTACGACCCATGCATTTTTACTTGCCCGATTAAGCGGGCCAACATAATATGGCACCCTGAATGTAAGCAGCATTATAATTTTTTCACTGACAGTAAAGCCTGATGAATCTTTAGTTTTTAAAAATGGAAGATAATTTTCTGCATTACTTAAAATTTTATTAAGCTCTATTTTATTTAACTGATATGGAATTACAGAATTATCCTTCGTTCTTAATTTAGGCAGAAATTTTTGAAGCTCAATCTGATTCAATATATATGTTTTATCTTCACAATCTTCTATTTTAACAAGAACATCATCTTTCAGGAATTTATAAAACTCTTCCTGGCTGCATTTCTTATCTATCGGCTGTTTTTTACCATTAACCGAAAAACTTCCTATATATTTTGAATAATTATTTTTATCTGGCATTTTAAATGTTCTGTCATATAATTTTTTTCTGTCATCTTCACTGCCGCTACAGTGTTCCATTACCAGCATTTTCAATTTATGCAAGTCAGATTTATGTTTTTCATAATCCATAACTTTTGCATAAGAAATATATCCACATGACCCCTCGCATAAAATTCCATTTAAAACCACCTGGTCATATAATGTTTTTGCCAGGCTTATAACATCAAAATATTGTCCAAGAAGCTGTGCATATTTGTTTTCATTATCTTCAAAATCAGTTTTCTCAAAGCAAATTTTATTATATTCTGATTCTGTAAATGCCTTTACACCAAAAAGTTTGTCACAACTAATTTTTCCACCTGTAATTAATGAAATAAGCTCTTTAATTCTACTGTCAGGCTTATCAAATAACTTTATTATTGCCTCTTTTTTCCTGCTCTTTGAAAGACTGTTATTATTCAGATGCTCTTCAATACCTTTTAACTGCTCTGATGTATAGAAAATTTCATCCGAATTACCCAAAACAGTATTATTAAAACTTTCAAACAATTCATTTAAACATTCATAAATATTATCTTTTTTCTCACCATCACTGATATTTGACAAAAAATGACCTCTATGCTTTAAAATATGGGCTATTGCAAGAAACACAAGTCTTACATCATAGTCCTTATCTCCCTCAATCAGTTTTTTTCTCAAATGAAATATCGTTGGGAATTCTCTGTAATAATCTACATCTGTAAAATTTTCATCTATAAATAAACCATATGGAAGTTCTGGCTTATTTCCATTCTCATCTTTTTTATCTTCGAAAACAAATTTGCTCTCCTGCAGTCTTATGAAAAAGCCTCTGTCAATTTTGTATATTTCCTCTTCAAAAAGCTCTCTAAGAAGAGCCAGTCTTTCTTTTTCCCTCCCATATCTTCTTCTGTTTGTCCGGTTTATTCTTCTTTCTTCCGCTCCATTTGAAGTATCAAAAAGAACTGAACCCCAGGCATATTTCCTGTTAATCTTAATCAAATTATAAGATAAATCAGTAACTGCATAACCTACACTGCCTGTTCCAATATCAAACCCCAAAAAGTATTCCTGTTCTCTCATACATGTCTCTCCCTTCATTTATGCATTGACATTATCTATTCTGTGTTTACATTTATATTGTTGATTATTATGTCATTTAAATTCAATCAATATATTTAAATTTAAAATTAGGTCAATTGTAAAAGTTAATTCCACTTTGTAAGACTTACTTCCACCTTATAGG
>CAJJNI010000336.1 GCA_905193085.1 uncultured Lachnospiraceae bacterium
TATGAAGAAAGTAAAGATGAAGAATTTTTAGATGCCGTAAAAGGTGTGCCTGAATACATGTCATCAGTTGCAGTAAAGATTAAGTACGGAAAACTTCTTCCACATGCACTTCCAGACAGACCTAATCTTTTCTATCTTGGCTATTGCCATGGACCTGCAGGAACAACAAGATTTTATTACAAATTAAAAGAAATAACAAAAGATTCCAAATATGATGAGTCAATAAAGAAGCTTGTAAGTGGTCTTGAAGATACAGGTGCTCCTGAAATAAGAACAGACGGTTACTGGAATACATACAACATGTGCTGCGGAACAGCAGGACTTCTTAACATGTATTTAGGACTTTGGGCTGATAATGGCTCAGAAAAATATCTTGAGGGCGCAAGAAGATGCGGAAAAGTAATTCTTGACGGAGTAGAAAAAGAGACAGCAGATGGTAAAACATGTGCAAAATGGAAGTTTGCACTGGACAGAGTTTCACCGGATAACTTAAGTACGCCTATCGGCTGTTTTGACGGTGCGGCAGGAATAGGTACAGCTTTAATACAGTTGTATCTGGCTGAGAAAAATCAGTTCCACACAACACGATTTATAGATGACCCATTCCCATCTGCAAAAAAATAAATAGTATAAACAGAGTCTGTGCATTCAATTTGCCACAGGCTCTGTTTTATGTTATAGTGTTTTTTATAATTTAGACAGAAGAGGTGCTTTTATGGAATGGACAATGTTTATAATATTTTTTGTCACTAATTTACTAATATGTCTTATTTTCAGGGTGACATATTCATCTTTTGGAAAATATGACAAAGGAATGGTACTTGCTGTACATATTCCAAAAGAATATGCAGAAGATGCAGATGTGCAGGCTATTGCGGCAAAGGCGGTAAAAGTAAATAAGATTTTTCAAAACAGCAATCTTATTGTGGGATTAGGAATCTGCTTTATAAATTTATGGAGTATTTTAATATTTATAATTGCATATTTGGTATGGCTTGCAGTATTCTGCGGTGGCATTGAGTATTTGAATATATCATTACATAAGAAAATGTATGCGCTGAAAATTGAAAATGGCTGGGGATTAGACGAGAACGGTAACAGTCTTGATGATGATGAATGCTGGAAAACCGGATTTTATTATAACCCTGATGATAAGCGTATTTTTGTTCCTAACAGAATGCAGTCAGGAAATTATGCACTTAATTATGCAACAAAACGTGCAAAAATATATACCAGTGCACTTACGATTTTTATTATTGGAAGTGTGATATATGCAGTTGTCATGCTTGCTCCGTTTATAAACCCACATGTTCAAATTGAAGTTTCTGGCGATACTCTCAAAGGAGATGCTGCAGGTTACGACACAGAAATTAAAATCAGTGACATTAAAGAAATCGAAAAATTTGATGAGCTTCCAGATTATGGTTTTTCCAAATCAAATGGCGGTTACACAGATGAATATATGATAGGACGTTTTAACAGTTATGACTATGGAAAATGTGATATGTATGTACTTACGGATTATTCCCCAATATTGATGATAAAAACAGATGATAATCTGCTGTTTTTTAATTCTGAAGACGAAACTGAAATTGATAAGATTTATGAGGAGTTATCAGATTTGCCATAACTTAAAACTATGACCAACT
>CAJJNI010000337.1 GCA_905193085.1 uncultured Lachnospiraceae bacterium
GGCATCCCCTTTTGACTGAAATTCAATTGCGCTGAATGGAAGTCCGGCGGCAGCCTGCGGCCATGCAGCAGTAGTGTGGTCTACATAATATAAATCAAATCCGCTGTCTTTGATTTCCTGCATGGAAAGGTCTTTTGTAAGCTGATATACCATTGCGCAGATTATTTCCATATGGGCGAGTTCTTCTGTGCCGATATCGGTCAGCAGACCTCCGACTTCTTTTACAGGCATAGTATATCTTTGTGCAAGATAACGCATAGAAGCACTGAGTTCCCCGTCAGGCCCGCCGTATTGGCTGATAATAAGCTGTGCGGTTTTAGGACATGTCTTTTTAATTTTTACCGGAAACTGTAATCGTTTTTCATAAGCCCACATTAACAACACTCTCCTTCCCATGCAGGTTTTCCTGCTTTCCAGCTAAAGCAGTCAGGGTGATTTTTTGAATAAGGTATAAAATGTCTCGTAAGCGGAAAATATTTTTCTGCAAACTGTTTTGCAAGTTCTTCTTTTCTGCTTAAATGTTTATCAAAAAGTTCATTTAATTTGGCATCACACTCATGTGTGTCCATATAAAGTGTTAAATCATCAAGATAAAAGCCTTCCATCATGATTTCATGAAGCAGCTTTTCGGGTCCGCTTGAGTCTTTTGATAAAGAGCAGTCGTGGTAAAGCTCTTCCGTTGCAAAAAAAGGCATGTTTAATTCCGGAAAAACAGTACCTTCGCATAGTGCTTTTTTCAAATCATACAAGTTATTTAAATCTGCCTGTTGTTTTTCTATATGAGCAATAGCAAGCGTTTTTTTGTTATCCATATATGGTATCCTCCTGTTAAATTTTATACTATAAATGAGCAAATACAGTTCTAAATTCTGTACCGGAATAGTATTTCAGAAATTTTGTTAAAATATACGTTTTCATTTGACAATAAAAAAATAGTATGATAACATCTGTTATATAACAAGTGTTATTTAAAAAGTTTTTTGTGAATTGAGGTGTTATTATGCCGCCGGCAAAGAAATTTAGTAGAGAAGATATAATTGAAGCAGGCTGTGAAATTGTAAATAAAGAAGGAATAGAAGCTTTGAATGCAAGAAGAGTTGCGAAAGAATTAAATTCATCTGTTCAGCCTATTTTTCATAATTTTGAATCTATGGAAGAATTAAAAGATGCTGTTATTAATAAAATGTATGATGTATATAAGCAGTATATAGCTGATGCAATGGGAAAAGAAAAAGAATATAAACAGACAGGACTTGCCTATATTCGGTTTGCAAAAGATTATCCTGAATTTTTTAAAATAATTTTTATGGGAAAATATCACAGCAAGGCAGAAAATTTTATTGTAAATGACAGTGCGGGAAAAGATGTAATTGAAAGTGGAAGGAAATTAACCGGTTTTACATATGAAGAGCAGATTAATTTTCATAAAACAGTATTTATATTTACACATGGTATTGCATCTTTAGTCGCATCAGGGACTGTTGATTTTACGGAAGATGAGATAGGTGAACTGCTTGAAAATACAGTTGCCTGTATGCTTGGCAAGAGAAAATTTGGCGGCAGTGTATTGGAAGAAACAGCAAAATCAGGTAAAAAAGACAGGAAAAGCCGCAAAAATAAAAAGAAAGAGAAAGAGGGAATGAAG
>CAJJNI010000338.1 GCA_905193085.1 uncultured Lachnospiraceae bacterium
GTTATCTTCTAACGCATCAACAGCTTCTGTCTTGCTTTGTTTCAGTGTATTATTCAGTTTTGTAAAGGTTTATTTGCTTTCAGCATTCTCCCTGATACGGTAATAATCATCCATATCAATGCCTATTTTTACCGTGGTATCTGGTTTTCGTTTGCCCAAAAGGCACACAGTCTCCACATGCACCGTCTGTCCAAACTGGTCTACCCCCTGCACTTTTTCAAGCTTAAAACTCCGTTCGCACAGGTATTTTAAATCTCTGGCAAGTGTTGCACTGTCGCAGCTTACATATACAAGCCGCTCTGGTGCCATTTCTATGATTGTATTTAACAATGTCTGGTCGCAGCCTTTACGCGGCGGGTCTACTACTATTACATCTGCATGTATTCCCTCTTTTTTGTAAAGCTCTGGAACTACTTCTTCGGCTTTGCCTACATAGAATGATGCGTTTTTTATGTTGTTTGCTTTGGCATTGTTTTTTGCATCTTCTATTGCCTGTGGAACTATTTCTACTCCGTAAACTTCTCTGACATGTTCTGCCATGTAGAGGGAAATTGTTCCTATTCCGCAGTACAAATCCCACACTACCTCATTGCCTTTAAAATCAGCAAATTCTAAAACTTTGTCGTAAAGTTTTTTGGTCTGGACCGGATTTACCTGATAGAAAGAAAGTGGTGATATCTGAAAACATATATTACCGATATAATCGTGAATATAAAGTGGTCCATAAAGGGAAATCAGTTTTTCACCCAGAATAACATTTGTATTTTTCTGATTTATGTTGAGTGAAATGCTGGTTATGTTCATACCTTCAAGTTTACATAATTTTTCTACAAATACATCACTATTTGGAAGTTTCTTTGAATTTATTACGACACAAACCATTATTTCACCTGTAGTGAAACCTTTTCTTATAAGGACATGACGAACTGTTCCAGTTGTTGTTTTCTCATCATAAGCAGATATTTTGTATTCTTTCATGAAATCAAGTATCGTTTCAAGTATTTTCCTGTTTTCAGGCACACCCAATGAACAGTCTGTATTTGGAATTATTGAATGTGTTCTTCCTGCATAAAAGCCTGCAATGGGATTATTATTTTTATCCATGCCTATTGGAAACTGGGCTTTATTACGGTAAAAATATGGCTCTTCCATGCCAATTACAGGCATTGAAGGAATTTCTGTAAAACCGCCTATCCGCTTAAGGTTGTTTATGATTTTATTTTCTTTGAACTTAAGCTGCTCTTCATATGATAGTGCCTGAAGCTGGCAGCCACCGCACTGTCTGTAAAAATCACATTTTGGCTCGCCTCTCTTGTTAGATGGAGCTAACACTTCTTCAAGCCTTGCGTAGCCATAATTTTTTTTCATTTTCATTATTCTGGCACGAACTTTATCGCCAATTACAGCGTCCTTGACAAAAAAAGTAAAACCCTCATAATGACCGATGCCCTCGCCATCAGTCCCCATATCATCTATTGTAATTTCTATATCATCATTTTTATTTAAATTTTTACTTAATCCCATATTTTTTCCTTTTATTTTATACTTCTACCTAAGTTGATTTTGCATTTATTTAAAACCATTTTTCTTTATTAAATATTATTAAATATTAACTTAAA
>CAJJNI010000339.1 GCA_905193085.1 uncultured Lachnospiraceae bacterium
GATATGCACTGCATGAGCGATGCGTATTTGGCAGAGGAATTGAAACAGGAATATGCCGAGAAAGTGCCTGTAAATGAGGTAGTAAAGGAGAGAATAAAGTGAGACATAATGTTTTCGATTCAATGCCATCCAATATAGTTTCCGGTAAAGATAATATATTTGCAAATTTTTTGCAAACAGCTGGGCTTTATGAGTCCATGAAAATAGATGAAGACGGCATTGATGATTTAATTCTTTTACTTGATGGAAAAGTTCGAATAAGTGCTTATTGTAAAGAATGTAAAGAAGAGCGTGTTTTTACAATGAAGCCTTATATATATTTTCAAGATAAGGATAATAAATGCTATTCAAAAAAACTTTCAGAAGAAGTTTGGAGAATTCAGCAGTTGTATATTCTTAAAAATACACCTACAGTTGGAGGACATATAGAAGAACAAAATACGGTATGGAAATGGAAAGAATCACAAATTGAAGAAGTGTCAAGGATTTTGGTATTTCAATTTGTTTGCAGCATGAATGAGGAACATCATCTTGATTATATTGTCCTGACAACAGATAATTCTATGATGAAAATTGGGCAGTATCCATCTGTTGCAGATATGACGTTTCCGGAATTGGATGCTTATAAACATGTGATTTCTAAGGAAGACCGTAAGGAACTTGGAACTGCAATAGGACTTTTTGCAAGTGGTGTTGGTGCTGGATCATATGTTTATCTGAGACGAATTCTTGAAAGACTTATTTATCAAGCAAAAGAAACTGCGGTTGATGCGATTGATAACGAGATGTTTGAACGGGCGAGAGTAGCTGAAAAAATTAAGATGTTGGAAGGATATCTTCCAGATATACTGGTCAAAAATGCAACTATTTACGGAATCTTGAGCAAAGGTATTCATGAGTTAAGCGAAGAAGAATGCCGAAAGTATTTTCCTGTTGTGAAAGAATGCATTTATCAGATACTTGGTATGTGGGAAAGCGAGAGAAGAAAGCAGGCTGATGAAGATGCTTTAAACAAAGCACTGAGTGCCATATCTTCATCAATTAAGTGAAAATGAGGTGGGTAAAACTGCATAAGAGAGCGAGGTGTTATGATGACCATAGAAGAAATTCTTGCAGGCGAATCGAAGAATGTAGAGTTCAAAGAGAACCTGCCGGAGAAAAGCATCAAATATATGAAGTCTGTGGTTGCCTTTGCAAATGGAACCGGAGGAAAAATCATTTTCGGAATTGCCGATAAAACTAGAGAGGTTGTTGGCTTTGATAAGGAAGATGTTTTCAAGAAAATGGATGCCATTGCCAATGTCGTATCAGACAGCTGTGAACCGGCAATCATCCCGAATATTACTTTACAGACGGTTGATGGTAAGACTGTCATTGTAGAAGAGGTTTCTGAGGGCAGACAGCAGCTGCGTTCCTGGGGTGTTTTGATTGAGCGTGAGGGAAAAGATTATCCGTCCAATGCCTTTGCTATTTTAACGGGTAATGGTGGACTTCATGTTACAACGCAATGCGGCGTGTTCAAAGGTACAACGAAAGCGATATTTGTTGACCGTAGAGAATATACCGGTCCGATTTGGGAACAGATAGATGAAGCATTTCAGTT
>CAJJNI010000340.1 GCA_905193085.1 uncultured Lachnospiraceae bacterium
TGTAAACTTATCAACCTTAAATATGAGTATGACGGATATACCGGCACAGAGAAATGGGCAGTTGTTACTGAACTTACCGAAGAAGAACTGTGGGATAAATATCCGGATGTTATCAGCAGATACACTCCATTTATCCTATTGTCTATGGCACAGGGAAAAGTGATTATTGACGATAACAGAGAAACTCATAGATGTGAAATGCGAGATGCAAGACATTTAGATGCCTTTTGTTATGAAGATGATTTATTTGAGCAATTCCATAATGAAGCATTCTTAGATTTTGTTGACCCATTTGAACTCAGAGAAGCAGAAGAAATTGCAGAGAGGAAAGAATTACAGCGTCTGCGTGAAATTGAGAAAGTTAGAATAGTGCTTTCAATGATGAAACCAGCTCAGGAACGAAGATTGTATAAGTTTGTCATTGAGGGAAAGAGCTGTCGTGAAATAGCCGTAGAAGAAGGTACTTATCACAGTTCTGTCAGCAAATCTATTGAAGCAGCAAAGAAAAATTTTAAGAAATTTTACGAGAACCTCTGATTTTGGGTGTCCAAAATGAACCCTTTTGTGCAATGAGTGAAGGGGTTATTTCATTCCGGATACGAATGACACTTCAAAATATTTAGAAATGTGAGGTTTTACATATGAAAGAAAAAACAATTTGCCGTGGGGATTTATTCTACTACGACTTCGGAACACGAACAGGTTCGGTACAAAGCGGAACACGACCGGTGCTTGTAATTCAGGCAGATGATTATAACAGAAACGCACCAACAATTATTGTGGCTGCTGTAACAGGCGTTATCAAGAAAAGATACCTGCCGTCACATATCCTGCTCGGTCAGGAGTTTGGACTCAAGAAGCCGTCAATGGTTCTACTGGAGCAACTTCAGACAGTAAACAAAGATGAACTCAGAGATTACATCGGAACGATTGAAGATGAGCAGCTTTTAAGGCGGATAAATATAACGCTTAAAAAGACTTTCGGACTTTGGATTTATAAGGAAGAAAAGAAAGAAAATATCCGTTGCCTTTGCTCAAAGTGCCTGAAAGATTATATTCACAATCCCGATTATATCGTGCATCGGCTTGACCCGTTTGCTAAGGTCAAAGACCATTGTGATAAATGCAATCAATCCGGTTGGGATTATGTGATTGCTGAAAGACAGCACAACGCAAGAGAAAAGGGGGTGTCAGAATGTCTAAGAAAAGATATGAAATTGTAAGTTATGACATCCCGCTTTGGTTAAAACCTGTTTTATCGGTAACGGAAACTTCAATTTACACAGGGATAAGTGCCAATAAGATATATGAGATGTCAGAATCGGAGGACTGTCCTTTTGTTATATGGATAGGAAGTCGCAGGGTTATCAAGAGAAAATCCTTTGAGGAATACCTCGAAAGGCAGTATTCAATATAGTAAAAAGTCAAATCTGCGATGAGTCCAATTGCATAATGGGCTTATCGCAGAAAAATGAATATACTGATGCCATCAACACAAGGAGGACGAAATGCAAAGCAAAAAAGAAATGCCATTAGAGCATAAACCTATATTAACCATAAGAGAAGCGTCTTTTTATACAGGAATC
>CAJJNI010000341.1 GCA_905193085.1 uncultured Lachnospiraceae bacterium
TATTTGAAACAAGCATTAACACAAATACAAGTCCAATAATTACAAGCATTGAAATAATTTTCCCACCAATATTTTTGCTCATAGTTCTGTGCCTCCTTAAAATTGTCCTTGTATCACATACATCATTATTTTATCACATTTTAATAATGCATACAATAAAAGCGTTGTATTTTTTTATTAAAATTCAGCATATTTTATTTTTACAGAACAAATATTTCTTTTTTCTGATTAAATCCCTGCATTTCTGATTTAGCGCTTATTTTCTGATTTAATACTTATATTTCTTCTGCTTACATACAAGGAATAACACAGAAACAATAACTGCCATTACTTCCGCAAATACAATCGAAAACCATATTCCATCGAGCTTCCATACAGCTGAAAAAAATAATACCGCAACAACCTGAAAAACAAGTGTTCTTAAGAATGAAATCATTGCAGATACAGGGCCATCATTTAAAGCTGTAAAAAATGATGAACTGAATATTGAAAATCCTGAAAACAGATATGAAAATGAGTAAATAAAAAAGGCTCTTAATGTAATTTCAAATAATTCTTTATCATATCCTACAAATAATAATGATAATGGTCTTGCCATGGCTTCTGAAAATATAAACATTCCAATTGCAAATATTGATATAATTATAAAGCTTCTCTTCATGAGATTTTTTAACTCTTTGCTGTTATCCGCACCAAAATGATACGATATGATTGGCGCAGCACCTACTGAATAACCTACAAAAGCAGACTGGAAAATCATATTAAGATACATTAAAACACCGTATGCTGCAACACCGTTTTCACCTGCACATTTAAGCAATTCAATATTATAAAGCATACTTACAAGTGACATAGATATATTTGACATTAACTCTGATGAACCATTTGTACATATCTTTATGAGTGCTTTTCCATCAAATACCGGCTTTGTAATTTTTAAAAGACTTGAGTTTGGAAGTGCAAAATATATAATCGGAATTATTCCACCAACACACTGGCTTAAAACAGTAGCTGCTGCCGCACCGATGAGCCCCCATTTAAATACCGCAACAAACAGAGCGTCAAGAACCATATTTGTAAGTCCTGCCGCAACCGTAATATACAGTCCCAGCTGAGGTTTTTCCGCTGTTGCAAAAAGGCACTGAAACTCATACTGCAAAATATACATAGGTATTCCAACAAGAAACACTCTTCCATAAAGCACACTGTCATTAAGAAGTCTTCCATCTGCACCGAGTGCCATTGCTACAGGTCTCATAAAAATTATGCCGAGTACCCCAAGAACAACACCTGCTATAAAAGACACATATACAAGCATTGAAAAAATCTGATTGGATTTTTTTAATCCGCCTTCACCTACAGTCTTTGCTATAAGTGCACCACCGCCTGTACCAAACATAAAACCAATACATCCTAATATCATCAGGACAGGCATAATAAAATTAACTGCCGTAAATGCTGTTTTACCAACAAAATTTGACACAAAAAATCCGTCTACAACTCCATATATTGCCGTAAAAATCAACATTATTATTGATGGGAACGAGTATCTTAGTAATTTTCTGT
>CAJJNI010000342.1 GCA_905193085.1 uncultured Lachnospiraceae bacterium
CACCAACAAGTCTGAATTTAGCTGCAAGTTGTGGAAATCCTTCTTCCTCTGCTGTCTTTGCAAATTCTTCATACATATCTGTCCACTCAAAATTTTCTCCATCTGCAGCTGCTGCAAGATTTTCTTTTGTATCACCTATACCATTTAATTCTTTAAACCACATTTTTGCATGTTCTTTTTCATTATCTGCTGTCTTAAGGAAAATTGAAGCCATCTGTTCATAACCTTCTTTTTTGGCAACTGAAGCAAAATATGTGTACTTGTTTCTTGCCTGTGATTCTCCTGCAAATGCTGCCTCAAGATTCTTTTCTGTCTGTGTTCCTGCGTACTTATTACTCATAATTTTTTCCTCCTGGATTTCATACTTTTATTTTATAATTTTATTTTTTAATGATGCCAGGGTCTAAAGGTCTAAACCCACATGAGCTTGCTCATAGGTGGGTGAAAGACTTTGTGACCCGCCCCGATATGAGCATAAAAGTGGGATTTTAATCCCACGATATGCGAATATTGGGTAGGATTTACGCGAACAATGAGCCACAGTCCGTACTTGCACGAGACCTTGGCGACTGTCGCGATAACCTGAGAAACTCACGAAGAGTGTTTCTCAAGTCGTGGGAGCACATAGTGCGGAGCAATCCGCAGGCATCATAATTGGGGATTTTTGATCCTAACATCTTTTAATATCAGTAGTATCTTTTTGTTTACATTCATCACAAATATAAAGCAGCTTCAAATCATATGAATCAAACTTAATACCTGTTTCTTTTTCTAATTTTGCAGTCAAATCTTCTAAAAACAAATCAGAAATTTTACCACACTTTTTACATATTAGGTGGTCATGTCTGATAAGCTTGTCATAATGGTCAGGCGAATTGTCAACTGTTATCTTTCTTATAAGTCCCTGTGAATAAAGCAAATTCAGATTATTATAAACAGTAGCCATTGCAACTTTACATGACTCATGACACATTTTTAAATATATCTGTTCTGCAGTAAGATGATTATTGGATTCATTTATTATATCCAATATTTTTTCAGAATACTTTGTTATTTTTAATACCTCCTTTTTTAGAATTATTCTAATTCTATTTTAGCTTAGTTGAAATTATTTGTCAATAACTTTTTATTACATTTTTCAACACTATAAAAAAAGTACCTCCCACAAACCTGTAATATTTGTGAGAGATACTTTCATCAAAATATGTAATATTTCATAATTGAAACATGAAAATTAATTTATTCAATTAAATACACTAAATTGTTTTAGTTAGACTTGGATGCATAATAGTCATCAAATAACTTATTAGCTGCATCAACAGTCTCCTGTGAAATACTTGGAAGTTCAGTTCCCCATGCACCTTGAGCCTGCTTATATCCATTCATCATAGCAGACTGCATCTGTTTCATTTTATTAACATCATCACCTGCTAATGCACTTGCAAAATCAAAAAGTCTCTGAGAAGTCTGTTTTACACCCCAATATCCGTCTTCTGATATATCCTTCTGTGCCTGCTCTTTAGTTGCTGCATCTACTGTATAATCTCCACTTGCAAGAAACT
>CAJJNI010000343.1 GCA_905193085.1 uncultured Lachnospiraceae bacterium
TTCAACGCCTATCGGCAATGGTTTGTAATCCATGTAATCCCTCCCATAACATGTAGATTTTATGTTAGTACTAAAAAAATGCTTTGAGGAAATTATACTATCAAAGCATTTTTCGTTCAATAAATATTTGTAATTTGTTACCAAACCAAACCTTAAACTACTGTAACTGACTGTTTATATTTTCACTTGTAACCGGCACACAGTCTGTGTACCCAAATGTCTGCATATTTACATACAGACTATCATTTGCTGCCTTATATTCTTCATAACTGACTGTTGCATCATTGTATTTATATTCAGCCATATCTTCACCAACATTTTCAAGGTCATCAGAAAAAGAAGCTATCTTGTTATCTTTTCCATCTACAATTTAATAGAAATTAGATGTTGTGTAACCATGATTCATATAGCCTGAGAATATTTTATTTTCTTTAGGAGCATAACTAAAACCTCCATTCTCCCCATAAGAATAATCACTATTAACTTTAGTTACCTGATCATTATAAATTGTATAAATATCTGCTCCATCACCATGCGCCTGTCCGCCTATTATTACAAGCTCCGGTATTTCATCATCATCAATGTAAATCAGCCCAAACACAGGATTTGCCTGTGAATCAGAATAGTTCTCCAAAAACTGCCTGTATACACTTTTCCATACCTGTTCAGGAACAGCAGTCGGTGCAGGTTCAGCCGTTGGTGTAGGTTCAACTGTCACTTCGGTTGCCTCCCGGGCAGAATCTTCTTCGGTGCTTTCATTATTATTATCTGATTTATTTTTAAAAATGCTGCTATCTGAATCACTTTTGTCTGCCTCAATTGTTTTAGTGCTATTTTGTGAATCTTTATCTGATGCCTGCTTATCATCAGAACAGCCTGCAAATGCAAATATGCATCCAATTAAACAAATACCTTTAATAAAATTTTTCTCCTTTATCTTATAATTTATATGTTTTTTGCTACTATTCTTTTCATTTATTTTAAACCTATAAATACTAACTTCTGTGCTTTTATTTATATTATAACTGATGTTTTTGTTTAATTTTCTTTCCCGCAAAATACAATACCAAAATAAATGGAATTGTAATCAGCAGCCACATAGGATTTTTAACCGACATTTTAACTGATTGTCCAAACAAAGACAACAAAAGAATCATTACAAATTTTGCTGACCATAATATTTTTAAAAATTTTTCTTTATCGTACTTTGAAATTCCAAATGCAAAATTGACAAATGCTGACGGTGTAAACGGAAATGCAATAAGTATAAATAAAGCTTTCGTATTAAACCTGCTTACCCAGTCACGGGCCTTCATTACTTTTTCATGCTTTTCGCCTACACGATAAATTATTTTCTTTTCCAGAAATCTAAACAGAAAAAACACCACTGTACACCCGATACAGCTTCCGAGCCAGCTATAAAAGAACCCTAAAACTGAACCATATGCAGCTACATTAAGTGCCACAATTGCTACAAGCGGCAATGCCGGTATAAATGCCTCCACGCATGCCATCCAT
>CAJJNI010000344.1 GCA_905193085.1 uncultured Lachnospiraceae bacterium
AGCAAATCGCCATATTCCACTGTAATTTTATAATTGTTCCCTTTTATACTAACTTTATTTTGCAAAAGTAAATACGCTTTATATCCAAGCGCTGCGATAAACCATACAATTACAAAAGTAAGTACACGATTCACGATAATATTGATTTCTAAAGTATAGCCCTCTAAAGTGAATTGTTTAAGAACATCTTCTGATATCAATATAACCTTTCCAAATATAGCTTCCGGAACGAAAGTAAAAACTGCTGAAATGATAGCAAAAGCACATGCCGCACTTTTCTTTAATAAATCAATCAAAATCCAAGCACCTCTTTTATGTATGCATAATCTCCTACTTTATCACCTCGATAATTTGTTGTCCAAAAAGGTCTTGCACTATCTTCGTAATTCTTCATATAAGAAGGAAGCCAACCTGATTCTTTTCGAAGAGAATTATAAACCACAATAATTGTTTTATTTTTCTTCTCAGCCTGTTTAAATTCATGTTTCAAATACGAATATGAATTAATGCATCCCACATCATCGTTTTCACCAGGAGTAGAAGTAAAAAATACCTTACATGGTTTCGTACCATTTGTATTTTGTTTATAAGGTGTACAATTACAAGAACTTTGATCATTGCCAGAACGCTTACAAGCACTCCCTGCTGTACGCAATGCAGTCTTATCTCCAACAACAAAGATAACTGCAGATGAAGCATTAATTTGTCTGTTAAATTCTTGTTTCAAATCACATATGCGACAATCAGGATATTTTGAAACGCTCCCTGATGCTACTTTAGACATATCGATAAAATCAACCTTATGCAGATTATCACTTCCCCATTTGTTCAACTCTTCAACAACGTCACGATCGCCATCGTATTCTGCATAATCTGCACTTATATATACTTGCTTACTCATATTGTTCTATCCTCCCTGTACATAATCATTTCATTGTTAGCACTTTCTTTTGTCGAGTGCTAATTTGAATTATATCACTAATCATACAATATTACAAGTAACCACTACATAAAAATCTACAATAAAAAAAGCCGATCAGGAATCGCACTCCCAATCGGCATCTTTTCTTACTCCTCTTCATTTTTACATTCAATCTCCGTTCCGTCCAGGAACACCACCAACAATGTTCCATCCTCAAAGACCTTGATGTGGTCAAGTGTTTTCAGCATGAAGTCCGTGTCCATCTCCGTCAAAGGCTCTGCCCCATCGGTGTATTCTATGAACTTCTCTGCCCGATAACCTTCCAATGGGTTCTCGCTCTGCAGCTGTTCCGTCCACTGCTCCATGAAATCCTCTCGCTTCTCCACCAACGCATTCCAAGCCATCAGATATGCCTTTATCAGCGTTTCCTCCTCCACGTGGCGGTTGGCACATCCCATGACTCCTTTTACCTTATACCGTTCACTGCACTGCCATACCTTACGGTCAACGCCCGTGCTGCTCCGCCAACCTTTCCGTGCAAATACCTTATTACAGTCTCCGCAAATTATCTTGGATGCAAATG
>CAJJNI010000345.1 GCA_905193085.1 uncultured Lachnospiraceae bacterium
TATTTTATAATTATTATCAGAAACAGTAATTTTATATTCATCATTTGCAAACATTTTATAATCATTAAGGCAAATTCTGTTATTATTTTCCGTATACACTGCGTTTGTATAATAATAAACGCCGCTTCGCCAGCTTGAGAGATTATCAATTTCACAGTCTTCTATATATTCTGCCTCTTCTTTGGCACTTCCTTTACTGAGTGAATAAAAATTAAACTCAACACCGCCATCAAAAAGCTTTTTAAAAGTATCGTAATTTATATTCTTTTCATTTTCCACCTTATATAAAGTAATTGAAATATACTGTGCTCTCTCAGAAGGCATATATATATCGCCATTCTTTAAAATTACTGATTTTATGAATTTCTTATCTTTATCTAACTCTCTTAAAGCAAACTGATAAGAAGTATCTCTTATGACTACCTTGTATTCTTCGCTTTCAAATGAATAGTAACCGTTAAGACACAGACGGTTATCATAAGTTGTGTATCTTCCGTTTATCCAGCTGTAACATCCACTTCTCCAATTATCGATATTATTTACTTCTATATCATCTATACAGCCTAATACTGCATTATTATCTGCAACAGTCTTTATTCCCACAACTGCTGTAACAATAATTGCAATAACACATATAAAAGCCAATGCTTCTTTAAATATTTTCTTCATACAACTTTTTCTCCTCACGACAGCAATTTGATATTAAACATTACTTTCTATAAAATCCAATATTATATCTTCAACTCTGCCTTTTGGGGCAGTATAACGCTCAAACTGATACTCTGCTGCACTCCTAATGTATTCGGCAAGTTCGTCAATGTTCTTGCATGCCAGAACAATTTTTTTCTCTTCAAATGCGTCTGCAATCTGTAACTGGTGGTCATCAACATGTTCCTTAAATCTGCTGAGTCTTGGCACAACAATCACAGGTTTATTTAATTTAACCCCTGTCATTATAGAGCCAACTCCTGAATGTGTTATTAAAAGACTGCATTCAGCAATCATATTCTGAAATTTTTCTTTTTCAACAAATGAACTGTATTTACAGTTTTTTGGAATATATGTAGAATTACCTGTCTGTATAAATACTTCCTCATCCAATGTCGGAGCAATTTTATCAACTGCCTCTATAAGTCTGTTCATCTGAAATTTCTGCGTTCCTAAAGTTACAAGTATCAAAAAAGACCCCCCCCTAATACTGCTTTATCATAAACCTTAAGCATATCTTCCCATTGGACAATGAATAAATCTGCTATTTTATAGACAAGCCTGCCTGTAAGAGATGGGTTATGTACTCTTGCAAAGGATTCTATATATATTATCTTCTTTCCCATAATTTTAGCTGCAACGCAAAACGGATATGCAATCAGCGCTCCTGTTGTTATTATAAAATCAGGCTTTTCTCTTTTTAATATAATAACTGCCTGAATAAATAATTTAATAAATTAACCAGACAATTAAGACAATAAAAAAGCGATACTTGGCACAATACCAAATACCGC